>JAGLZV010000141.1 GCA_023131215.1 Candidatus Methanophagales archaeon
GTGCGTGTAATGTCCGGTAAGACATTCAGGTTAAATCCCGCCGTCTGCCCACCTTATAATGCTGATTATGACGGTGACGAGATGAACCTTCACGTTTTGCAGACCGAGGAAGCGAGGGCAGAAGCAAAGATTCTGATGGCGGTGCAGCGAAACATAATATCGCCCAGATTTGGCAGACCTATTATAGGTGGGATTCATGATTACATCACGGGTTTGTTTTTACTTACGCGAGGAGAAAAAAAGTTTGAGCGCGAAGAAGTGCTGGGGGTATTGAAGAATATAGATATTGATGATTTAGGAGAGCCTGCGGGGACCTTTAAGTCTCCTTCGGGCGTTGACATTGAAGCCCCTTATTGGACCGGGAAGCAAATATTCAGCAGGATATTACCAAAGGGATTGAATTTACAATTTCGGGGTAAGATGTGTGAGAAATGCATCGAGAGAGGTTTGGTATGCGAGCACGAGAAGTGCCCTCGTGAGGCGTATGTTACAATAAGAGAAGGAGAAGTGATAAGTGGAGTAATAGATGAGATGGCGATAGGCTCGTTCAAAGGGATAATAATTGACAGAATTTTCCGGCAATACGGAGAAGAAGCTGCGAAAAGGTTTATAAATAATGTTTCCCGGATTGCTATTAATTATATCCTGCAAGCAGGTTTTAGCTTCGGTATAAGCGATGAGGATATACCGAGGGAAGGGAAGGAGCAGATAAGAGAAGAGGCGGTGCGTGAGGCTGAAAAGAAAGTTGATGAGTTGATACGGGCATACGAAGCAGAAGAACTGGAGGCTTTACCTGGAAGGACGCTGGAGGAGACGCTGGAACTATTGATAATGCAGGAACTTGGTCGTGCAAGAGATGATGCCGGGGACATCGCAGAGAAGTATCTCGGTATAGAAAACGCAGGTGTGCTTATGGCAAAGTCAGGTGCACGCGGCTCTATACTTAATTTAACGCAAATGACTGCGTGCGTGGGTCAACAATCTGTCAGGGGAGAAAGGATAAAGAGGGGATACCAGGGGAGAACATTACCACATTTTAAACCCGATGACCGTAGTGCAGATGCACATGGTTTCGTAAGATCGTCTTTCAAAGATGGCTTATCCCCGACTGAATACTTTTTCCACGCTGTTGGAGGAAGGGAAGCATTGGTAGATACCGCAGTCCGTACTTCTCAGAGTGGATACTTTCAGAGGAGGCTCATCAACGCTTTACAAGACCTCGAAGTGAAGAATGACGGAACAGTAAGAGAAACGAGGGATACAATCGTGCAATTAAAATACGGCGAAGATAGCTTGGACCCTTCAAAAGGTGAGTATGGAAAAGTTATAGATATAGACGAGATAATAAGCGGGGCAGTAGGTGCGGAGGTAGGAACGTAGAATATGCATAGGATAGTGGTGGAAGGAAAGGAAGTAGTAGCAAAAGAATTGGTAAGGGCAGGGGTGGAGGAAGAAGTAGCAGAACTAATAAAAAAAGATTTTATGCCAGCAGAACTAACTGTTGATCTCGATGAACTATTAGAGATGCAGATAGAGGAGGCATACGTTGAGGATATAATAGTGATGCAGGGTAGGGGAGAGGAAGGAGAAGTAAAGCTCGGGGATATAGAGATAGAAGTGAATAAAAGAGAGATACCGGAGAAGATAAAAGAAGAATTGAAGAAGAAGTTAAGAGCTGTAAGATCGAAGCTAAGCAGGGAGAAATTGAATGAAATTTTAAATGAAGTTGTGGAGAAGTATGAAAAAGCGAAGGTGAAGCCGCGGGAGGCTGTTGGGATAGTTGCAGCACAGTCCATCGGCGAGCCCGGAACACAGATGACGCTGCGGACTTTTCATTATGCGGGTGTAGGTGCGATATATATAACGCTTGGTTTACCACGGATAATAGAAATAGTGGATGCGAGAAAGAAACCTTCTACGCCAGCGATGGAAATAAAGTTAGCGGGAGAGTATGCATCAGATAGAAACAAGGCAGAGGAGTTAGCAATGGAATTAGAAGAGACTTATATAAGAGAAATAGGCAAAATAGAAGCATCCACAGAGGATATGTCCGTGTGGGTTTCACTAAAGGAGAAGGAATTGGAGAGAAAGCATATCGAAAGAGAGGAAGTAGAAGAAAAAATAAAGGGTATAGGCATGGATTCGCCCGTGGAAGTGATGGAAGACGGCAAATTACGAATACACGTGAAGAATAAGCTCTATCATGAGTTGCTAAGGCTTGAGGAGAAGGTGTCGAGCACGCTGGTGAAGGGGATAGAGGGAATAAAGAGGGCAATAGTGAGGAGGATGTCCGACGGAGAATATATGCTGTATACAGAGGGCTCGGCATTGAAAAAGGTAATAAAGATTGAAGGTGTAGATTTCAGCAGAAGCACAACGAATAACATAGCAGAAATAGCGGAGGTATTGGGCATAGAAGCAGCTCGCAATGCGATAATCAAGGAGATGATGAGCACGTTAGAGGAGCAGGGGTTGGATGTGGATGCCCGCCATGTAACGTTAATTGCAGATGCGATGACAATGGATGGAGAAGTGAAGCAGATAGGAAGGCATGGATTAGCAGGAGAGAAAGCATCAGTTCTCTCAAGAGCCGCTTTTGAGGTCACGGTAGACAATCTACTGGAGGCTGCTATACATGGGGAAACGGATGAGCTGAAAGGCGTTACCGAGAACGTGATTGTGGGACAGCCCATAAGATTGGGAACAGGAGCAATAGAATTGGTGGCAAGGAGATGAAAATAAAGTCGGTTGAACTCTCGGACGTGAACAGGGAATTACAAAAGCTGATAAGTAGCGGTAAAGTGCTGATAGGGTCAAAGGAGACGCTAAAAGCGCTCAGAGGGAGGGAAGAAGGAACAAAAATTGTCATTCATGCCTCTAACTGCCCTGAAGGGATAAAAGAGGGATTAAAAGAGATAGGTATAGGTAAAGAGGGGGATGAAAAAAACACCGTTTATGAATATCCCTCGAATAGCCTCGAACTTGGACTTGCATGTGGGAAACCTTATCCTATTGCTTCTTTATGTATTATAGATGTAGGTGAGTCAGAAATTTCGCGACTTTTATCTCATAACTTTCACTCCGAGAAGAATAGGCCTTTACGGGGCTTGCGAGGGCGTGGGACAGAGCCCCACAGTTGACAAAAAACACAGGTGACCGAAATTGACCGTGAAGCTGGACACTGAGGGAATAAGGTGCATAGGAGTATTCGAGAGTCTTACAGGTGCGGGAGTCAAGGATTGTGTGGTAGATAACGAAGCGAATAAGGTGATAATGGTGGTAAAAAAAGGGGACATGGGCTTAGCTATCGGTAAAGGGGGATCGAATATAAATAAGGTAAAAAAGCAGTTGAGAATGGAAATAGAGGTTGTGGAACACTCCTCGGACATAAAGGAATTCATAGAGAATCTGCTTCGTCCTGCTTCTGTGAAGAGTGTGGAGCTGTTGACCAAAAATGATAAATGCTGCGCATACGTGGAGGTTTTCGATAAAGACAAGGGTATTGCAATAGGAAAGAACGGAGAGAAAATAAAGAAGGTGAAATTATTTGTGAAAAGAAATCAAAATATAGACAACGTAATAATAAAATAATTATGGGAAGAGGGATATACGCGGCGAGGAAGGCGAAGAAGAATAGAAAGAAGTTCAGGTGGAAGAGCATAGACTTTGCTCGAAGGGCACTGAACTCGGCTAAAAAAGCGGACCCCCTGGAAGGAGCACACATGGCAAGGGCTATTGTCCTGGAGAAGGTGGGAGTAGAGGCGAAACAGCCGAACTCCGCAATAAGGAAATGTGTTCGTGTTCAGTTGATCAAAAATGGTAAACAGGTGACTGCTTTTTGCCCCGGCGATGGTGCTATAAAGTTTATAGACGAACATGACGAGGTATTGATAGTAGGAGTAGGAGGGAGAAAGGGAAGGTCGTATGGGGACCTTCCGGGTGTAAGATTTAAGGTAGTGGCGGTAACTGACATTTCTTTAAATGAATTGATACAGGGTAGGAAGGAGAAGGTCATCAGGTAACCGCAAATAAACGCAGGTAAAAATGTTTGATACGATATTTGATAAATGGGACATCACGGGAGTGAAGATAGAAGACATAGGTGTGGAAAAGCACAGCAGTCTCCAGCCGATGTCAGCACTGCATAGCGGAGGGAGGCATGCGAAACAACAGTTTGAGCAATCAAAAGTTTGCTTGGTGGAGCGGCTCATCAACAGATTAATGCGGACAGAGAGGAACACGGGGAAGAAACTAAAAGCCTACAAAATCGTCGAAAACGCTTTTGATTTGATATATGAGGATACAAAGCACAACCCGGTTCAGTTGCTTGTGGATGCTATCCAAAACGCGGGTCCGAGAGAAGAAACAATCAGGTTGAGATTTGGCGGCATATTAGTTCCCAAACCCGTGGATGTAACCTCGCAAAGGAAAGTGGACCAGGCATTGCTATTCATTGCGCATGGAGCACAGAAATGCGCATTCAAGAGCAAGAGGAGTATAGAGCGGTGCCTTGCAGATGAGATAATAGGCGCGGCGAAAAACGCGAAGTGTTATTCAATAAGCAAGAGGGAAGAAAAGGAAAGGATGGCAAGGGCGGCGAGGTGATAACAATAAATCCCGATTTCAAATATTACCAAATCCCAAAGATGAAGCAATTATGAATGCTTTCCACCATCAACCTTTTTATATAAGGATAGAGGAATATAAGAAATAGTAATGTGAAGAAAGAAAGCAAAGCGACTTTTCTTTGCATCACTAAAATAAAACTTTCTCGGAGAGAAAGTTTTATAAAAGAAAAAAGAAAGAACAGGAGGTTGTGTAAGGTATGCAATATAGAGAAAGAAGGGGACCAAGTTCACCCTTAAATATTGGAGATACCTACGATGTAAAGATAGAAGACGTAGGAAGAGAAGGCGATGGAATAGCACGAATAGAAGGATTTGTGGTCTTTGTGCCCAACACAAAAAAAGGGGATAGTGTGAAGGTAAGGGTAACAAAGATATCAAGGAGAGTTGGGTTTGCAGAAGTAGTTACGGAATGAAAGTTCCTTATGCTTCTAACTGTCATCTCCATGGGGGCTAGGCTATAGCTTTCCCTTTTTTTATTTTTTTTATTTTTATCACGTCGTATTCATCATATATACTCCCCACAATTACCTCCAAAAGGTCTTCTAAACTAACCAGGCCTTTTGTTATCCTCTCTGCGTCCACTACAATAGCGATATGGAATTTACCGCGCTGGAATTCCTCGAGAAGGTCATCCACCCTTTTTGTCTCGGGGACAAAATGAGGAGGTTTCATCATTTCTTTTAGCGAAATGTTGCCTTTACTTTTATTCGTGTTCGCTTTTATTAACAAATCCTTAGCATATAAGATGCCCACGAAATTATCTTTTGAGCCTTTAAAAACGGGAATTCTTGAATATCCACTCCTTTTTATTAATTCCACTGCGGAATCCACGGTTTGATTGACTTCCAGGCAAACCATCTCTTCCTTCGGTGTCATCACGTGCTTCACCACGATTTCATCAAGCTTTAGCACACCCATCATCATCTCTTTTTCGTCCTCTTCGATTGCTCCTTCCTCCTCTCCTATGTCCAATATCGTCTCCACCTCCTCTGCGGTCATTAACCGCTTCCGATGCAGTTTTATGCCTAAAAGTCTCTCAAAAGCGGCTGTAATCAGGGAAGTAACTTTTATAAACGGCTGGAAAACGAAAGCCAGGATTTTCATGGGTTTGGAAACCATAATGGAAATTCTTTCCGCATGATGAACTGCAATTGTCTTGGGCATGATTTCCGCGAACGTGAGGATTAAAAGGGTCATCACCCCTGTGGCGATAGCCACGCCGTAATTACCAAAGAGGTCTATTGCGATAGAGGTAGCTATTGCCGCTGCTGCGATGTTCACTATATTATTTCCGATAAGCACGGTAGTGAGCATAGCTTCTGGCTCTCTTACCAGTTCATCGACTGCTTCTGCTCCTTTCACGCCACGCTTCAACAAAGCTCTCGCTCTTATTTTACCTATTCCAATCAAAGCGGTCTCAGAGCCGGAGAAGAAGCCGGATAAAAGTAGTAGCACAAATAGGAGTAAAAGTTTCGCAATAAGCCACGACACCTTTTTTCTTTTCCCCTCCAATTATAATTCAGTCATAAGTGTTTAAAAAGCTTTATTCTTTGCCTTTGTTAATATCAAAATAGATGTGCAAAAAGCTCGATAAACTCATTTGCTATCCTTTCCGATGAATTTTGGGTTACATATCTTTCAGCAGATTGTACAGATTTCTTCTATCTCCGCCCTTTTAAAAATTCTTTCAAAATTCCCAGCCTCATCTAAACTTTTTCCCATTGCCCTTCTAAATTGGTCATAGACGTGCCATAAAACGCTCTAATGAATCAAATTCTACAATCCTCCCAGAGATAATCAAGTAAATTACCTAAATCGCAGGTTAATAGGATGACATATTTATCGCCGGCACCACAATAGATCAAAAGTTTGTTTTTTATTGTAATAGCACCCGTGGGGAAAACGACCGCGGGCACATCTACAGGATATTGATCATTGCCATATAACTCGTAAGGGGCTGAAGGGATGTAAATTGGATTTCTGGTTCGACAAAGCACCTTTCGTGGATCGTCCAGATCTAACAGGGCAGCGCATACGGAATATCCTCTTTCGATTTTCTCCGACAATCCGTAGGCTTTACAAATGCCATCCTCTATCTCACCAACAGCGTGGTAGATGAGCAACCAACCTCTATCGGTTTTGATCACTTGGGTGCCTGGGCCGATTTTCTCCTTTTCGTGCGGGTAGTGCCCGGCCTCTAAAAGCAGATTCTGACTCCGTCGCTCATAGATTTTCTCCCAGTGTTTTATGTGCCTGGAAGGGTTCAGCAATTGATCCATACCGGCTTCAAGAAAATCCAGGTGGATATGAGGATGGAAACGCAACAGCATGTAGTGCCGGCCGTTTACCGGCTCGGAGAATGGGACGGCGTTGCGCGAGTCGAAGGATTCGACCATGCCGTGATAGGTGATGTTCACGAAGTCACCGGTCGAGTAGACGGCGATCCTGTCTGCGTTCGCACCTTTGAATGGGGGTTTGATCTTGCCACACCCGATCAGCAGATACCTCCGGCCGTACTTGACGATCCGAATGTCCTCTATCCCATAAATGAAGTCCTGATGGTCAGTGCTATCGCCTCGAATTACCATGTTCTGGTATCTGGTGAAATGGAGGCCATCATCGCTCACCAAAGGCCAAACCTCAGAGATATAGTTTTCCAGGCAGTAGCGCTCGATGTCAAGTTTTTCATCGAAGGACGTGCTCTTCTGATATCCTTGGTGGCATCTCGATGTCAAGATGACCTTGTCCTGGAACACTTCAGCTCCACCGTTGAAGACGGCTCCGATCTTCAGTACGCCGTTCTCGTGCCAGGTGAGCCCGATGTCCTGCGGTTTTACGATAGGGTTGTTTTCGTGTGAATCCAGCTTGAAAACCGTCTCTCCAGAGTCAAGCAAGACGACCGTCCCATCACCCAGTTCTTGAACAGTGCGATCCAATGGAGTCCACATTTAATTTCAACCCCTCATTAACTTTTCAAACAACTCAATATATTCTATGGCGACTTTTTCTTTAGAATTACGGATAACATATTCTTCCGCCGTCTTTAGAGTTTCATTAACAATAGGCTTTCCTTCAAATACACTGATCAATCTATCTTTAAGTTCTTCCATGTCCGAGAATTTCATGACCGCTCCACCTAAAGGTTGAATATGGGGCGATTCTATGGCCAGCACCGGTGTCAGCGTTCCAAGGTAGGAAAGAATGGAACTCGAAACCATAATCTGACCTGGTTTAAATTCATATTTAGGTTTATAGAAAATATAGGCATCTGAAGCGTAAAAATATTTATCCATCTCTGACGCTGGGGGCATATCATCCCGCCATTCTATAAAGTCATATCTTTTTATCTCTTTTAGCATCTCATCATCGAGATACTCACGAGCAACGACTATCAAGAAAATAAATGGATATTTCTTGTTCAGTTCAGCCAGGGGAGGGATAAGAGGAAGGACATGGGTGCTGGGATACCAGGAACATGTAAACACTATCTTCTTGTCCAACGGCAGATTCAGCTCCATTCTACTTTTATTCTTATCACCTCT
This sequence comes from Candidatus Methanophagales archaeon, assembly GCA_023131215.1. Classification (GTDB taxonomy): domain Archaea; phylum Halobacteriota; class Syntropharchaeia; order Alkanophagales; family Methanospirareceae; genus JAGXOS01. The sequence continues at coordinate 8,171 of JAGLZV010000141.1, forward strand.
TCTTAAGGAGTTACATGGATAAGGGATCATATGTATCTTTTCTTCAGGATATACATCTTTCCACATCCGCTTATACCTTTCATCAAAACAGACAACCGCATCCCATTCGAATTTCCAAAAAATGGGATTTTCAGGTAATTTAAGCTCATGGATGACATAAATGACTTTTGCCTTCTCTTTAATGTTCGGATATATTTTTATAAGTTCTTCGATAGGTATCCATTCTATTCTCTGCAGGACAAAAATATCGTAGTCCTTTTCTAAAAAAGGCTTTGGATCAAAAGTCCACTGACCTGATGATGTGCCTTGAACATTACAACACCTGATAACATAATCCTCATCTCTTATGCCTTGCAATGGTTTCACATCGTTGAACGGTGCAAAGACTGTTAATTCATATCTTTTGGCAAGTTCCCTCCCCACAAGCTCTGCAAGGATAGAAGTTCCATCTGCAGCGTTCCATTTAGAAAATATTGCTATTTTAGTGAGTTTTCTATCCATTCTCTTTTCTCCTTTTGTTGTCATGAGTCTTTATCAGCTCTTCAAACAATAAAACGAATCTTTTAGCGATATTTTCTGCGTTATGTTCTTTTAGAAAAGCCTTTACTTTATTGAGATCGAACTTACCCCTGAAGATGTCAATGAGTTTGGTTTTCATATCCTCAAAGTTTCGATATTTCGCGATTTCGTCTCCATGTAATTCCACGTAGTTTGACTCATGAAACAGAATAGGGCAGCCAGAACCGAGAGTTTGGCACACTGAGCTGGACATGACTGCCTTGTACCCTTGCAAGGATTCCCTATGGATGAGCAACACATCCGAAGCATGCAGGTAGGTATACAGCTCATCCAAGGGAAGTGGCCTTACCTGAAGGTCTATGAAGTCGTAGTTCCTTTTCGCTTCGTGCAATTCACCAATATCGCTTCTCGGATTGGCGATAATCACGTATCTGAGAGGATATTCCTTAGCCAAGTCTTTCAGAGCAGGCAGAACAGATACGATGTCTTTTGGCCGGAAGCCAAAGGAGAATACGATCTTTTTGTCTAGCGGAAGGCCCAGCCTCTCTCTCGCTTTCCCCTTATCACCAAGCTCAAGGGGATGGTAGGGATAGGGAATCATGTGGATCTTTTCAACAGAGAAGGATTTGACCAAGTAGTCATTGTATCTCTGGTCAAAACAGACAATAGCATCCCAATCAAACTCATAGTAAAGAGGGTCTTCCGGGGCCTTGCCTTCATGGACAATCTGAACGGTGACAGCTCTCTCTTTGATTTTGGGAAAGACTTCAAGTAGGCTTTCGGCAGGTAATCTCTCTACGTTTTCAGCAACAAAGACCTCATATTCTTCGTTCAAGAGCGGAGAGGGATTAAAGTAGGTGGCCCGGGTGATCGGTATGACTTCATCAACGCTAAAGTGCCTGATTACAAAATCCTCGTCTCTTTGGAAGGTAGGCCTGGCATCAGGGTGTTTTTCGGCGGAAAATATCCTGAGCTGGTGACCCAATTTAACCCAAGCCCTCCCTACCGATTCCGCGTGAATGGAAGGCCCGTTGGCGGCATTCCAAAGACACATCATTCCTATCTTCATCTTTCCTCCTCATACGGTCTCATGGGCATTTCGTCTACCCTGACCAGTGTTGCCAAGGTACCGCGAGCCGCTCTGAGGCTTGCGGCTTTCAATGTTTTTCCGATGTCCATCTCTCCTGTTAATATCCCTGCTATCTCTCTTTCGAACTCCGCTGGGTTTGAATATTTTATGACTTCCTTGTCTAAAAACCAGACAAATTCTGTATCAGACGTTACTATCGGAGTGGAAGCACCGATGCACATTAAAATAGCGCTTGGCACCACCGCCGCCCCCTCTCTCACTTCCTTCTTTTGTTTATGCACGAGATAGATGTCAGAAGCATGAAGATAGGTAACAATCCGGTCCATTGGTGGAAGTTCTTGTCGTAGTTCCATGAACTCATAGTTTCTTAATTTTTCTATTTCCTTAGTTGTAGGGTCTGCTAAGACAAGATAGACAAATGAGAGATGCTTGCAAAGTTCCTGAAGCGAAGGTAGTATGGGGAAAACATGCAACTCCGGCGCCCACCCGTAGCCGAAAATTATTTTCGCGTTGGGTGGCAAACCCAATTTTTTCCTCGCCTCTTGTTTATTCCCACGCCTCAAATATCCTGCGGGATAAGGAATGATGTGAATTTTGTCTTCGAAATTCGACAATTGCCTTTTATATCGCTCATCAAAACAAACGATTGCATCCCATTCTAAATCATAGAACATGGGGTTAGTGGGAAGCTTTCTTTCATGCACTACATAAACCGTCTTCGCCTTCTTCCTTATCTCAGGAAATATTTCCCGCAACGGCTCTAATGGCACCCGTTCTACCCTCTCTGCAACCAAAATATCATAATCGGTATCCAAAAATGACTCGGGATGAAAAAATGTCTTCTTATGGTCGCCTTCGTCGCTATAGCACCGAATTACATAGTCCTCATCTTCCTTCACAGGTCTTATGTTGTTTGGAGCGAATACTGAGAGGGAATGTCCCATTTTTATCCATTCCCTGCCTATGAGTTCTGCATGCAGTGATACACCGCACGCGGTATTCCCTCTGGATAATAGTGCTATTTTCATCTATATCATCTCCTCTCGTAACAGATGGTAAACAAACTTGCTCAGACTTATACTCGCAGCACAGCACACCTTATCAGCTGCACCATAGAAGACAACGAGTTTGTCATCCATAACCACAGCTCCTTCAGGGAACACAACATTGGGGACATCGCCTTCTCTTTCATAATCCTCTTCTGGCTCCAGAATAGGCTCGGATGTACGTGCAATTATATCCCGTTCCGCCTTTATCAGCTCCAAGAAGTTCACAATCATTTCTCCTCCCATCTTCACTTTTCCCCCAATGTCACTTCTACACGATGAATCCTGCCATCCGCATAAATAGGAAGGATATTTGACTCATATTTTTCACCATCTATTCTTATTTCTCGCACACCATACTGCACACCTTCTGGATTATTCACGGTTATGTCATATATTGCATTTCTGAACCTTCTCTTTATTTTATATGAAGCCCAATCGCCTGGTATGCACGGGTCTATCTTAAGACCATTGAACTCAGTGCGAATGTAAACTTCCCTGCCCAGTGCAGCACCCTTAAGCCTTGGTCCCCATCTCGTAATTCCGTTTACAAAGGGGTCTTTCCAAAACGTGTAACCACCGCCGGTATGGGACATGAAGGTGCAATATCTGCCATTGGTGAGGTAATTAACCCATGGCTTGGGAGTTCTCGGATCAGTGATCATATACTCTTTCCCATCAGCTGAAAATTTACCATGCATAATTAATTCCTCTACCTTCTGTTTAGTTCTTCTATTTTAAAAGTTTTTCTCGCTTTCACTCGCTTCAATATTCCTCTAATGTAGTCATCAGCCTTCAAGTCTACGGTTTTGAATTCCCAGAATTTTTTTATCACCTGTTCTTCAATCTTTCCAAGTCCTTGTTCATTCCGAGCCTCCATTCTCAGAATTATTACAGGAGAAGTGTTCGAGCGGCGCACAAGTGCCCAGCCTTTCTCCTCCACGAACTCTATCTTCACACCATCTATGTCGTTACCCTGCGGGTCAGTTCTTCTTCTGTATTTCTCTGGATTACTTACAGCAAGCTCACGGTAATAGCTCTCCACCACATCGGAAACCCGCTCCTTCTCCTCATCACTTACTACGGAAATCCTTATCTCCGGCGTGTTCACGTATCTTTTCAAAAAGTCTGCAAGCATTTCATCAACTACATTCATACCTTTTTTGAACCGTAATTCCGCGGCTGTGAGCAGTAAAAGCTCAGAAAATGCGAATACCGCATCGTCTGCACGATTGTTCTTTGCGAAGTACACATGCCCTGACATCTCGCCGCCCGCGACTGCACCAACTTCATCCATCTTCGCCTTTATAAATGAAAATCCTGTCTTCCACTCCACTGGCACGCCCCCATTCTCAACGATTATCTCCCGTATCGCATCTGAGCATTTCGTATCATAAACGATTTTTGCAGTAGGATGTTCTTTTAAAATGTGCTTGCAGAGCAGTGCCAGAATTTGTTCGCCGATTATCATCTTTCCGCTCGGAGATACTGCGCCTGCACGGTCGCCGTCACAGTCGGAGGACAGCCCGATATGTGCATTTTTACGCTGAACTTCTGCATGCAAATCCGTCAAGAATCCCGGTATCGTTGGGTCGGGCAGATGATGCGGGAAATTGCCATCTGGCGAGCAGTAAAGCTCGAATACTTCTGCACCTAAATCGCGGAAGATTGGCGGTGCGATTACTCCAGTAGTACCGTTTCCAGCGTCATAAACGATTTTTAAGCCGCTCAACGGTTTTATTCTGTCCTCAGGTAGCTTCTCAATCTCTTGTGTTGCGATGGAAATTGCCTTCCGTAATGAAATCTTTCCCGAAAGGGCGCGTAATGCCAGTTCTTCCCATCTGTCCCGCAGGACAACGTTCGCAGCTATCATAGAATGATAATCCTTCAGAACTTCCACTTCTTCTATCTCGCCTTTAACAGTGCTGGCAAAGTACAGGGAACCAGTTTTAAATGCATCTTCGAGCTTCTTTGCAGTTTGAAGCATCTCGCTTATTTGATTCTCCGTGGTGCTTTCCGAGCCAACGCAGAGCTTGAAACCGTTCCATTCCTTGTCGAGGTGGCTGCCCGTGACTTCAACACCGCCATCGGCATTGAATAGCCACGTAGCGAAATACATCAGCGGTGTTGAGCTTATCTTTTCCTGGGGTGCAATGTCTATGACATGGACACCTTTGGTTATAAGAGCTTCGGCAAAGGCGGTTTTCATGCGCAGCCCGCTATTTCTAACGTCCTTTCCAATCACAACTTTTAGTTCTTGAGGCTCTTTACCACGATGCTTACGCAACAGTTCTACGTAAGCCAATGCAGTCAAAGTGCAAAAGTCGTCACTGAGCTGGAAATTCGGATGCGCTTCGTCTGCAATGCCTCTTATGTCGTTTGCGCGATATGTGGCTTTGTTTATTATCATTTTTTTAATTTCAACCTTTATTCTCATTTAGCCCCAACAACAGACACTCCTCAGAATTGTTATTACTGAGCACATACTTGTAACCCCCATACCTTGCTTCTTTCACTACTGGCTTAGATTTCCTTAAAATTCTTGTCAAGTTCTCGATAGAAGGTATGCCATCCGACCTATACGAAACCACAATGGAAGCGTCTTGAAATTTTTCAAACAGTTTGTTAAAAGCAGTGTAAATCATATTTTTATCACACCAAACAGGCTTTTTATGCTTTATCCTCCTGTGTTTGCTCCGGTAGTCAATCATATCCCCCCATTTTTGATGATTCACAATGCCCTCAAGGAAATGATAAAAGTCCAGGTAATCTACACCAACGCCCTCTCTCGATATGTAAGGTGTATCAATATAAACTAGGTCATAGTCTCCCTCAATATCGAAAACATCGAGATTTAACGCTTTGTTTTTCTTTCCATTAGAAAAAACACCCCCATTCGCTTCATTTACAAAATTCAAGAAATGCTCCTCAAAAGGTGTATCCCACGTCACTTTATTACCAAAGCTTCGTTTTACATTTGAAGTCCGCATGTAAAGGTTTTTTCGATGAAAAAGATTATAGGGACGTTTTATAATGCAAGATTGAAACAATGCATAATAAGCCAGCGTGCGCTTGTAAAAGTTATCCAAGTTTTCAATGTTCTGGATGACCATATCGCGCCATCTGTTCTCCTCATCGGTATAGTAAATATCAGAAAATGTGTCCTGGATGAACGTGGGATAAGTGATGTCAGGGTGTGGTTGCAGTAAAAAATCTATATCGTCCTTCGATAACCTCACCGCATCGTTCTCTATCAAAGCCGTGCCGATGTAATAATTGGACTTTAATATGTCGTTATAAAAAACCTGTTTACCTTTCATTTTCAAAAAATATCCGACGATTCCTGTTCCACCAAATGCATCTAAGGCGCTTTCAAAATTGATTTCTTTTACATTTTCCCAAATCCATTCCACTATCTTCGATTTGCTCCCTTGATAGCGGGTTAGAGGTGCTAATTTAGATAAATTACCTGCTATTTCCTGTGTTAAGTTAGTGTTCATTATATCTTCCCTCATAACTTTCCCCTATAATGGGGGGATTCAATCCCTACTTCTTTAACTTTCTCTTGACTGACTCTACCCAGTTCTTTAAATTCTTTAAGAAAGCCTAATATAAGCAGTATATTGATATACTCCTGGACTTCTTTGAAGCGATCAACCCAATTTTTAAAATCTTCCATAGTATATCTTGGAGAGAACTCATCAGGTTTTGTCTGGAAGGAGAAAACACCACTGTGAACATACTTAGATAACTTCTGATAAATTTTATTTATCCTCTTACCTTCATGGAATAACCTTTTTTCTTTGTCACAGTTCTTTTCAAATTTTTTTATATTCTCTAATTCTTCGAAATACTTATATCCTTCTCCCCAAACATCTTTAGCTTTCAATCCGCTTCTATACCATTCATTTTCTCTACGCCACCAATCAAATTCAACTGGATGACTGGAAAAATATATTAAACGCAGTGTGTTTTCTAATTGGGACCTTAGACACACATTCGCATACTTATAAAGACCATAACCCGCAAAATGGATAGATACATAGCCATCCATAAAAATTTCGGGAATTAATATCTTAGCCACATCGTTATTTTGCAGAGTGTTTGACCATATATCAAAGAGGTTTATTTTTTCAAGCAATTTTTCTATTTCATCCTTATGCTTGTCTAACGTCTCTTTCCAAGTTTCACCGCGCCATTTTTCCTGACTTTCATGCATGATTTTCGTATTATCAGGTAAGCCTGAAAGGTTGTTTTTTGACATATTATCACCTCTTGCCATTAAGCAAACCAACAATTGAGTATAAATATTTCCGATTTTCTTCTAAAGAGAAATATTTCATTTCTATTTTAGCTTGGTATTTATATTTCAAACAAATTTCGGTTAGAACAGTTTCTATGCACTTCATTTTCTCCTTTTGATCTGATATACGTGAGGAGAAATCTTCTGAAGACAAGCCCAACCATTCAGAAACGAAAATATTGTTAGATTCATTAACTATAGTTTTATAGCTTAGATAATTTGAATTTAGCAATGTTGTGTATATCAAGATAAATCTATTTTTACCCCGTTGTTTTTGAATTCTAATTGTTTTTTCTAGACTTTGAATCTCCTTTTCTACTCTTCCGATTTCGAAATCTGGATCTTGAGACGAAAAATCTAAGTTTATTATATCAAATGGGAAATGATTACTCAATGAAAAAGAAGAACTTGAAATGGAATCTTCATATCTGGTGGGCCCAAAAATAGCTACGGGTAACTCTGTTTCTAGCCTTAGTTTTTTGATGTAGCCATATGTCCAAGCAGTAATAGATTCTTTTGTTGTAATATTATTTTTTTCGAGTTTTATTATTTCCTGGAAGTTTTTATTGGTAAGGGTTAACAATTTCATTTTTTTATTTTTCTTTTTTGGATAAAAGATATCACCACCTCTTTTTACATTTGGAAGCCTCAACTCATTTATCAGTCGATCTTTAAAATTAAGAACCTCGGGCATATTCCTTACCTCAAAAATATTCTTTCGAG
>JAGLZV010000142.1 GCA_023131215.1 Candidatus Methanophagales archaeon
ACCCAAAAAAGTTTATGAACATACTCGCCATAGACATAGGAGCCGGAACGCAGGACATAATGGCCTATGACGATAAGAAAGGATTCGATAACGCTTACAAGCTCGTCCTACCTTCTCCTACTCGCTTCTTCGCCGAGGAAGTAAGGAAATCAAAGGAGGATTTGGTAATCTTTGGTGACACAATGGGCGGCGGTCCCTTCACTCGTGCTGTGCTCGCACATCTCAGGAAATACAAGGTTTTCATGACCGAAATAGCCGCAAGAACACTCAGAGACGATTTGGAAATTGTTAAAAATTATGGAATCGAGATTGTATCCGAGGATGAAGTAGAGAGCATGAGTGAAAAAGCGAAGCCAATAAGAATATCGGATTTAAATCTCGGACTTTTGCCGTTTCTTTCTTCTTTTGGCGTGGATACATCTTTTGACGTTATCGCAATAGCAGTTCAGGACCACGGTGTAGCACCACAGGGCGTTACGGATAGAGAAAACAGGTTTCGTTTAATCGAAGAGAAAGTAGGCGGGGGAATAGAATCCTTTGCTTATCTTGATGGTGTGCCGGAAAATCTTAGCAGGATGCACTCGATTTTTGAATCGGTAAAAAGATGGCATAAAGGACACATCCTTATGATGGATACGGGACCTGCTGCGGTCTTAGGCTCGCTTGAGGATGAAAGGATGAAAGAAAAGAAGCGAGTTGCTTGTGTAAATGTTGGAAATGCGCATACAATTGCGATGTCCTTGAATGAGAAACGAATAGCGGGTGTCTTTGAGCACCATACAAAACTCCTCGATAAACAAAGGCTTGCATACTACATTAAAAAACTGTCAGATGGAACTATAACTTTTAAAGAGGTTTTTGATGACGGTGGACACGGGGCATTAGCGATAGAAGAAAACCAACCAGAGATAATATCGTTGACAGGACCAAAGAGGGCGAAAATGAAAGGACTCGGTATCTTCTCCGCTCCCGCAGGCGACATGATGATGACAGGACCGGTTGGATTGATAAGGGCGGTGTTGAAAAGTATTTAAGTCAGAGGAGCTACAAATCTTTACCACTTTCCTTTTCAACTTTTCAAATATTTGCATCCCCGGATCTGCTGTGGGAATACACTTTCCACAATGTTCCTTTTCTCCTTCAATCCTTTGAAAACTTCCTCATGGTGATACTCGATGGATTTCCAAGCCTCTTTGGAATCCCCCAAGTCATTAATGCCGATTGAAAGCATTTCCGCAGCTTTCAGTAAATGGTCTTCTATGGTGTGCTTGTCTGTGTGGATGTCATCAAGACCGTTTATAACAAGTATCAACTCAAATTCCTTGCTACCATATTTACATTTGTAAACTTTCTGTCTTTTTTCATCTTCTTTGTCAATTATTTTGATTTCGCACTTTGCAAGCTTTTTCAAGCTCTTTTGTATTCTCTCATAAATTGTATCGAGTGTGTCGTCTTCTTGATCCAATAAAATCAAGATTTTACGAATGTTCCCTTTCAGGTATGTTGGAATCAAACCAACGCAGTCAACCCTCTTTTCTTCTTTAGGTTTAACTATCCCTGCTATTTTATCCCCATTTAAAAGGTAAGCAATTATGCTGAACGCTATGTCATCTGGAGTCCCATCAGCTATGACCACAATGGTATCCAAATCTGAAATATCCACCCCTTTAACGAGAACATCCATCATAAGAACCCTCGAAATTCTGGTTATATTTGTAGCTAATCTACTGCTCGGGTCTAAAGTATAGAGTTTCATAGTAAGAATGGCTCCGCAACTCTCACATCAATTCCGGCTTCGAGAAACTCTTCCATGTCCTTTAACGTAAGACTTTTAGCTTTTAGATAGTTCTCCTCTAATGAGGTCAGATAAATCGCTGCTTTTTCTTCATTTAAACTTGCTATTGTTCTCGCAGCCTCTAAACTGTGAGTTGAAAAAATGACCTGATTGCCCTTTTCTACTAAATCAAAAAACCATTCAGCAATACTCAGCAGCATTCTCGGATTGAAATGAGCTTCAATGTCATCCCATAGCAAGACCTTTGGTTTCTCTAATTCATAAAGAATCCTCGCAATTATATAATTCTGAACTCCCTCTCCCAAATCACCAAGTCTTATTCTCCTTCCATCTTCTAAGAAGCCATAAATTGCCAGTTCCCCACCAAGAAAGGGTTCTATTGTTATGTCCGCGTAATTATCATAAACAAGCCCTGAGACTTCCTCAGCAACTTTTTTGCAAATTCCCAAATTTATGATTGATGCCCAATTTTTCTTTAAATATTCGTAACCCATTTTAACTAATTTCGAGCTTATTAAGAGCGCATTATCTATGGGCAATTCTTTTACTTTTTGATTCATTGTAATATGCTGCGTGGACATATCCATACTTCCAATCCTACGTGTTTCTACCTTTTCACCATCAATTGTTGCTGAATAAATATCTCCTGTCTTCTGCTTGTTTGTGGATGCAAAAATATATGGAGCGTTTTTAGTGAATAGGAGCAAATAGTTGTCCCCATCTATTTTACAGTCTAATTCAGCTTGGTTTGCTGTGTAATTGTAGAGCAAGAACGCATATCCCATACTGCTGAGAGTTTCATGCATTGCATGTATGACTTCTGCCGCTGAGTTATAGCCTCCAATCATATAAGGAACCTCACGAAAAGGATCTGGAGCTAAGAACAGCGCTTCAAGAATTGTTGTCTTCCCTGAATTGTTCCCCCCCAAGAGGATTGTCAGCGGTTCTAATTCTATCTCCCCTTCTTTTATTCCTCGGAAATTCTTTATTCTCAGTTTCTTTATCATACTCGTTTTTAGTATATAGTAATAAATAAAGCTTGCTACTAACTTTTATTTCCTGAACTTCCTAACTTAAATAAATTAAAAAGACTGTGTATGGACAGAGAAAGAAAAAATGCTTTTAAAATCCATCCTCCCGTTTATTGCAATAGCTCTTTTCCTTTTGGCGCTGTTATCCCGTAAAAGATTGGCAAGTGCTTTAGGCTGGATATTCATCACCTTTTACTGCTATTTCGAAGCCTCCGACTACATCGCTCAAAACGAATACTTTGACGGCTCCTTATCACTGGTATTTCTTGTTTTTTCGCTTCTTTTGGCTTTCCTTTTGTTAAAAACAAGTGAAAACGAGGATTTGTTTTTGTTTAGGACGGACATAAGACTTGAAGAAGACTTGAATAAAGGCATCTTCTCGGAAGACTTGAAGAAAGCGTTCAAAACCAATGGATTTTCACTTTCTGATAATGCCTTTATTACAAAAAGAAAAGAGAATGAATGGGTGATAACTGATGAAAAAAGGAGGTATTTGTTTAGTTTAGGCGCTGGATTAGAAGATGATTTGAACAAAAGCACTGCTTCGGCAGAATTGAAGAATATATGCAAAGCAAACAAACTTCCACTTTCTGATAATGCCCTTATTACGAAAGGAAAAGAGGATGAATGGGTAATAGCCGATGAAGAAAAGTTTATTGTCAGAAAAGAAGCTAAGAAGCTAAATCTTTACAAAATGAGAAAGTTCTTTGCCAGAAAAGGAGATGGAAAGCTAAACATTTACAAGGACTACAAAGTCCTTGATTTATTTTTCTTGGTAACAAAAATTGCACTTATAACCGCAATCCTTTACTTCCCTTTCTCTGAAATCCCCTTCCTCAAGGACTCCCTCATTTACATCACCGCTGAAATAACTACCACGATGCTAAATCTTTTCAACATTGGTGTTTATATGGTGCCTCCATCCAACATTTACACAATCAGCAGTTCTTTTCATGAGATCTACAAACCGATAAAAATAATCTTAGCTTGCACCGCGATACAAAGTATGGTTCTTTTTATCGGTTTGATTTTCGCCGTCAATGCGCCCGTAAGAAGAAAATTAAAAGCTTTTTTTCTCTCTGTTCCTGTCATTTATGGATTGAACATCTTCAGAAATGTGTTTGTCGCATCTGCGTATTTCGGGCAGTGGTTCGGCTCACCTCTCGAAAGCTTTTACATCGCACACGAGGTATTAGCGAGGATAGGTTCGATGATTGCGTTGATTGCCATTGCATACGCAGTGTTCGTGATACTTCCGGAGGCATTGGACTTAGTAGAGGATTTCTTTCGTTTTCTACTCAGAAAAAAGCACAGTTAAATATTTGTTTAGCTCCTTTTATAACCCCTCAGATTGCACAGATCATCACGAGAAAACTTTTCTTATAAAAAAAATATTACCAAAAGAACTTATTTGTTTTTCTTTTAGCACAGGTTTTCTTTTGGAAAAAGAAAAAGTGTTGTGAAATCTCATGGTTTTTTTACTTCCGCTATACAGATACTTTTTCAACATGCATCAAAGGATAATCCATCTTTTCTTCATATTTCACTCTCGCATGCACTTCCACTTTTTCATACAAAACAACGACTTTTACGTCCAGCATTTCACCACTTAACTCACAATATTTGAATTGATTCTCATTCTCACGCTTCCTTACCTTCTCTCTGTCAATTTTCACCTCCACGGAGTTCACCCACGGCTGAAGCGACACGCTTCTTTCTATCACCCTTTCCAGCTCTTCCACTGTTTCCGTGCTCACAGGTGTGCCCGTAAACTGATGGTATAGAGCACCCAATTTGATGCCTGCTTCAAATACCGCTTTGTCTCTATCCGATATTCTCTCTTTTTCTATCATTTTCTCCTCCCCACCTCCGCATACTTCTCTATCTCCTCAATCAACGGATGCCCTTCCCAACTGCTATCGTAAAGGAAAACGAATTTCGCCTTCCCTTTGTTCAATTCCAACAGTTTCAATACATTTTGCAACGCCACTGTCTTAGCTTCGTTATCTATTTCCGCAGGTATTTCCGACTGCCCCACCGGATAACTCTCAGCAAGTTCAACTGGATAAGGTCCAAACGGTGGTTTCACAGAAAACACATGGTCATAGTTCCCACTTTCCACCTCTTTTTCCTTTGACCCTACTGTCGCTGTTATCAGCACATTCCCTGATAACTTGAACCTGTTCAGCCTGTAAAAATATTTCAACACCTCTGGTCTGTGTGCAGAAGTCGCGCCGAGATAAAAGAAAGGATGTTTTTTTGTAGATGCATCGTATTTTTCAATCACCCAGGCATATTTTGTTACCTGCTTCAATCCATTCAGCAAAGCGGGATATGCCCTGCATCTCCTCTCGCACAACTCCCACAGACTCCCCTCCGCTATGTTCTGCTTTACCATTCGCATCTCTTCAAACGTAACCCACAAGTTATGCGATGCCAGCAAATCCTCACTTTCCTTTAGCTCGTTTACACTGTAAGAGGAACATACAGGGCAAGAACAGGGAAGATAGTGCAAATCGTCCACTTTTCTCGTCCCATCACTCGTTATATATCTTTTCCCTTTTGCATATATCGCATACGCTGCGGAATCGAAGAGGTCGCAGCCCAAAGCAACAGCTAAGGGGAAGAGCATGGGATGACCCGCACCGAAGAGGTGAACAGGAGCATTCAACGGCAAATTCATTTTCGACGCCATAATTATATCCACCAGGGTATCGAATTTATAGGATTCCAACAGGGGCACCACACCCCCTATTGCATACACATCAAAACCGATTTCTGCAACACGCTTTGCGCTCTCTCCCCGCAGGTCTAAAAAGGTGGAACCTTGCACAACTCCTGCAAGCATTTCATTTTGAATTATGCTTCTTGCTTCTCGCATCCTGCTCACAGTCACCTCTAAATCATCTTTTGCTCTTTCTCTCTTCACGTTCGGCGCTGTTGGTATATCCAGAGGCACACATACATCAGAGCCTATACGCTGTTGAAACTCTAATATTTCCTTATTGCTCACCTCTACGTCCTTATACTCGGAGAGTTGGTAAGAGCCCGAATCAGTCATTATCGGCATTTTACACTCCAAAAACGAATGGATGCCTTCTTTAACAACTTCTTCTCGCAAATTCACTTTCCTGTAAATTATATACGCATTTGCAATGAGCATCTCAGCTCCATACTTCTTCATTTCCTCTGCTTTGATTGACATGAGATTCGGGTTTATTACCGGCATTATCGTTGGTGTCTCTACGTTCCCATGCGCTGTTCGAAGCTTTCCTATTCTCCCCATTAAGTCCTTGTGCAATATTTCAAACTCGGGCATATTCCAATCCGTATATAAAACAGCATGAACGTCAAGTTATTTAATTTATTATACAATTACCGATAAGAGGTGTGG
>JAGLZV010000143.1 GCA_023131215.1 Candidatus Methanophagales archaeon
TTACTCACAGTTGTGGTGGTGCAAGGTGCCTCATCGCTCGCGCTTACCGCTCCGATTCCAGCCGTCACAACCAGGCACATGCTTATCAGGGCAAGCAAAACAGTCGCTTTTTTCTTCATTTTTTTCGCTTTCACCTCCTAAAGAGCGCTACGCCCCCTCGGCGTTAAGGCGCGGTATCACTTCTTTTCCCCATCGCTCACGCTACGCCCCTCGGCGTTAAAGCACCCATACAAACCTCGGATGGAACAGCATATAATAGAGTGGTGGAACAGGCGTTCCAGAAAATGGAACAAGGTGTTCCAGAAAATGGAAATCGTGTAAATATAAATAAGTCCTTTTCCCTTAATAATCTACATCTCTGAATACCTTCTTACGCAACTGCCTGCACTATATAGATAGGGATTATATTTCCTGAAACTTCCTCATATAACCTCTGCGGCCAATATCTACTTTCGTTTTGTATATCTCCATGATTTCATTATCTAAGGTGACTTTAAATGTATATTCTCCTTTCCTCTTTGTTATTTCAGGAGACTTTATCCACTTTTTTGGACTTGCGTCATATGTTTTTTTGAATACTGATTTGTTATTGAAATCGAATATTTATTGTTTTCATCTCTTTTTTACTTTGGCATAAAAAGAAAAAAAGAACCCCCTCTAAAAAAGAAAAAAGGGGAATTTTTTAATTTTTGTGTGTGGCAAGGTCCATCTCTCAGAATGATGTCTCTGCTGGGCTATGTCTACTGTCTTTTGTTATGAAAACATGTGTATGTTTTTTTTCCGCCATCAAACGATGCTAAGAGAGGTTCTCCTCCCACGAGTTACGGCGTTGGTAGTTGTCATCTACGATAGTCACGGCCTATGTGAATCACTCGTTCCTCTTTCAAGTCTACAAATACTACTAAAGTGACCCCGGTTTGCTCTTTCCCGCCGATATAGATGCGAAGACATGGATACGTTCCGGAAGTACTCTCTTCTTTATACACCTGCTCAAGCCAGCACAGATCTACATCGCCCAGTTCGTATCCTTTATCTCTGATTTCCTCCCTAACTCCTAGATCATTGAGTGCTATGCTTATCACCCTAGCCTTTTCTTCTTCTGTTAGCTGTTTCGCACTTTTCTGTCCATTATATCCAATGTAGAGTCCGATAACGAGGATTAACAGACAAATTGCCAAGAGTGTCATTATCCCCAATTTTTTCATCTCTTTAGCTGCTCACCTCACTTCAGCTTTTTTGACTTATCGCAGTCTATCAAAAATGGTTTTATTAGTTGTCAACCCAGGTCTGGAATCTCCATGCGGAGCCTGAGATATAATGCGTCTCCCGTACAGGATTGCTCCCTCGCCAATTTGATGGAATTTCCCCATTCCACCACACTGCACCGTCATCCACATATAAAAATGGGTCTTTATGATCTGCTCTATTCGTATCATCTGTATATGTAAGTGTGTCACTCCAAACCTCATTCGCCTGATCTACCTTGTTATCAAAGTAAGGTAAATGGCCTTGCCTTTTCCAATTTCCGTCGATCCAGATGTTATAGAGGTAGTTGCCTGAGGGATACACATAAATAATGTATCCGTTAAATGTACCTGCGGTTGTGGTTCCATGAAAACTCCATTGGCCTTCGTCATCATCGTAAGTAAATAAATTCCAATTGGTATTCTCTAACCACCTTACAACGCCAGCCTCTGTCCAGTGTCCACCCCGTCCTACGTGAGTTGTTGCCAGATGCGTGGTTGATTCGTCCTCTTCTATAGCTAGAGAACCCGGTTTCATCTTATTATTTATTCCTTGATAGTAGTAATAAACGGTTTCCATCACTCTGTTCCTTTGTTCGTCGCGACTGGATATCGATAACTCGTCACCAAAAGGATAGTCTCTTGGAGGCAGGGTTTGTAATTCCTCTGATGTTGGCTGCCTGCCTATCCATGTCGCTCCAGTTTCAGGATAATAGCCCATATCATGCTCTTTCAAAATTCCCACGATTTCAATTTCGCTATGCCCGTTGCTTTTTAGTTTTTCTACGATTTTCTCTACGGGAGTTTGAAAGTCCTTAAGCCGAGTAGCGTCAATTTCGTTTGACACTGGATCTATAAAGTTATCGATCTCCGCTGCCTCTATTAATTGATTTAGCTCCGTTTCTGATACCCCGGCTTCGGGTATTCCACCGGTACTCTCTGCTTCATTCTTTTTTGCAAGATTCTCTTGAGCTACAACTAATCCAACACCTAACGCCAACATCGCTATTATACCTATCGCCAATATTTTCTTTTTCATCTTTTTCGCTTTCACCTCCTAAAGAGCGCTACACCCCCTCGGCGTTAAGGCGCGGAATCTCTTCTTTCCCTATCGCTTGCGCCTCGCCCCTCGGCGTTAAAGCACCCATGCACATCTCGGATGGAACAGCATATAATAGAGTGGTGGAACAGGCGTTCCAAAAAATGGAACAAGGTGTTCCGGAAAATGGAACAAGTTACAGAATGTAGTGGAGAACTTTTTGATCGACAAATGCTAACCTTTATGCAGCTTGCTTTATGTAAAAATGCGTGTTCAACATGAATAGGTGAAAGTCCCACCAAGAAACAAAAATTTATCTTGCAAAAGGAGAAAGCGGGTTAAAAGAGGTGAGAAAAGGGATAAAAAAGAAGGTAAAATAGAAATAAAACATACGAAGGATAAGAAGCTGAAAAAATTGTTGAAAGAGTCAATGGAAGAGAGTATTGAGTTGTTGCGCGAGCTGGCGAAATACTGAGATAGCGGAACAGCATAAAAGGGTCTCAGGGAATATAAGAGGGAGAGTGCGGCAAAACTCTACAAAGAGCGAAGAGTAAAAGACAGCAATTTAACCTCGGACTTTTTTTCAGTCATTTTTTCATTATCAATGAAAACATACCCACAAAGGTTTCATTACTAATGAAAACTTTCTGTAAATAAAAACAAAAGTATCTTAAAAATCATGAATACAAGACAGCTTAAAGAGATAGTTGTTCAGCAAAGGGAAGAGATAAAAGAGAAGGACAGAGGAATAGAGCGAGAAAGTCTGGGGGAGATAAGAAAATATCTGAAGATTCCACACGTAGTGATAATCAGCGGTGTGAGACGGTCCGGGAAATCAACCCTATTAACGCAGATAATATCAGAATGGTTCGATGAGAAGTTTTATTATCTGAACTTTGAGGACGAGCGGTTGATTTCATTTTCGGCGGAAGAAGATTTTGATTCGTCAATCAATTTTCATATTCTGGAGGTAAGCGATTAATATCGCCAAAGAAGGTTTACTGTATAGACACAGGCTTGCGAAATGCGGTCTCTTTTAAATTCTCGGCGGACATCGGGCGGGCGATAGAAAATCTCGTATTCATAGAATTGAAGCGTCGTTCTTCAGACTCAGCAGAGATATATTATTGGAAGAATAAGGGAGAGGTAGATTTTGTGATAAAGGAGGGCTTACGTGTTAAGGAATTGATTCAGGTTTGCTATTCCATGAATGAAAAGACAGAGGAGAGGGAGGTAAGAAGCTTGATAAAGGCGATGGATGAGTTCAAGTTAAAAGAGGGGCTGGTGATAACCGAAGACCTTGATAAGGAAGTGGAAGTGGATAACAAAAAGATAGTGTACAAACCGCTGTGGAAGTGGCTGTTACGATTAAATAACAAAATAGAATAATTTGGTTAAAAGACGAATTATACTTTTTCATTGTATATAAAGTATAACTTCCTTCTATTTAAGATTCGGATTTACACTGATTTACGCGGACTTATTTAAGTTTGACATTGTTGATTTTTATCATCTGTGTTAATCTGCGTTAATCTGTGTCAATAATTTATTCTCTTGCTTCAGCCCGCCTTTAGCTCTTTCCAAAGAAGTAACGCATCAAATCTTGTGCTCGTGCATCCAACAAGCCTAAATCACCCTTCTTTGCGAATATTTCATCAAAACCTCCCCGTTTCCTCTTTTCTCCTTCCAGTCTACTTTGAGCCCCCGCCCTGGCTTGAGCTTGCGAATAATAAATTGCAAAAGGCACCGGCTCTTTTGTGTGCGTCCTCAACGACACCGGCGTGTAGTGGTCAGGCATGACTAATATTTTATAGCCCTCTTCAGTATCGGCAAATGTATCTTCTAACCCCCTCAACATCTTACCCACCACTAACGCATCGAAATCCTCTATCGCTTTCACTTTCATGTCTATATCACCGAGATGCGCCGCCTCATCCGGCGCTTCAACATGGACCAGAACAAAATCCTTCTCCTTCAAACTTCTCAATGCATATTCCGCCTTGCCCGCGTAATTCGTGTCAATATACCCCGTAGTGCCAGGCACGTCTATCACATCCAAACCCATGCATCTTCCGACTCCTTTTATAAGATAAACCCCCGAAATCACCGAACCGCTTACTCCATACATCGCTCTGAACTCAGGCATTGAGGGCTTCCTACCACCGCTCCAGAGCCACACCATATTCGCCTTCCTTTTGTTTTCCGTCGCTCTTCTCACATTTATTTCATGCTTTTCCAATATTTCTCTCGAAGTGAGCACGATATTCCGCAATATCTCCTCTTTCGGCAGTTCATCCTCTACTCGTGCACCAATTATATCATGCGGGGGTGCCCCTCCAATTTCTTTCTCGCTCTCGAACTTATAATTTTTTGACCTGGATTTGAGAACGAGAACATTTCGATAACTCATTCCCGGATAAAATTCAATTCGCCACCCCTCCTCTTCTTCCTCTTCCTCTTCCCTCCTTAATCCTTCATTAAGCGCCTCTATTAATCCTTTCGCCTCATCGTTCGTTATATGCCCGCCACTGTAGTCATCTATCTTCCCTTTCTTCTCCGTTACAAGATTGCATCTGAACGCTATATCCCCTTTATTGAGAGGGATGTTCATTCCTGCCGCTTCTAACGGACCCCTTCCCGTGTAATATTTTGCAGGGTCGTATCCAAGAATAGAGAGAATTGCAATATCACTCCCTGCATCCATCCCCTCAGGTATTGTTTTCACCACGCCGCACTTGCCCGCAATAGCGATGAAATCGAGGTTTGGCGTGGATGCAATTTGTAAAGCTGTTTTGTTATCTCGCTCAGGAATTGGGTAATCGGCCATCCCGTCTCCTATTAAAATCACGTATTTCATTCTCCCTTCCAAATTATATTTAAATTATACTTTCATATATTATAATTGTGTGAGAACAAATGGAGACAGATATACCGCTGAGGGATATAATGGTGCGTGAGGTAGTGAAGGGGGATAGGGAGCTAAACGTGATGGAAGCGGCGAAGCTGATGAAGAAATACGATGTGGATAGCATTGTGGTGCTTAACAACGGCGAGCCAGTGGGAATAGTTACACAGGGGGATATAATTAGCGAGCTGGTGAGTAAGGACATAACACCAAGCACCGTGAAATTGAAGGACATAATGACTACACCCCTGATAACTGCGTCTTCTAATGACCGCCTGTCAGACATAGCGAAGAAAATGGCGACAGAACGGATAAGAAAGATACCAGTAATAGAAGATGAAAAGTTGGTAGGCATAGTTGCTGATGTGGACATACTGGCAGTTTCGTCGGAGATGAACTCGATACTGGCGGAATTAATAGAGATGAACGTGGAAAGAGAGATACTTGGGACCGGGAGTGAAGGAGAAGGAATGGGGCAGGGTATATGCGAGAAATGCGCAAGCTTCTCAAATGACTTGGTAATGAAAGGCGGGCTGATGGTGTGCGAGACTTGCAAAGAAGAGATGGAAATGGAGACAGGGCCCGAATGATTTTCGATCCTCGATCCTCAACCCCTAGCACCACTAAAAATGAAAATTGCAAAGGGAAGAGCTTAATTTGCATTCTGCATTTTGGATTGGCGCATGAGCGTCTAGTCTAATCCCTGATTCCTATCAAGGACACTGAGAATACTGCTTCAGCTTCTGGCAGGTTAGGCGAGTCAACTAACCTTGCTATTCTCTTCTCACCTTTCGACTTCCTCAGATATAATCTGAAAGTAGCGGTATGTCCCACTATATGACCACCTATGGGTCTTGTAGGGTCGCCGAAGAAGGCATCCGGTCTCACCATCACCTGATTGGTTATCATCACCACTGCATTATTTAGGTCTCCAAACCTGAGAGCGTCATGTAGATGTCTGTTTATCTTCTGCTGTCGGTCTGCCAACGTCCCTCTTCCTACATATTCACTCCTGAAATGTGCGGTTGCGGAATCTATTATCATTAACCGCACCGGCTTTTCTGTATTTTTCAAGTCCTCCGCAAGCTCCCCAGCCTTCTCTACCAGCAATATCTGATGATTTGAGTTATAAGCACGTGCAACGTGTATATTTTTAAGAACATCCTCGTAGTCAAGTTCAGCACCCTCAGCCATGTCTTTTAT
Source organism: Candidatus Methanophagales archaeon (assembly GCA_023131215.1). Lineage (GTDB taxonomy): Archaea > Halobacteriota > Syntropharchaeia > Alkanophagales > Methanospirareceae > JAGXOS01. The sequence continues at coordinate 6,392 of JAGLZV010000143.1, forward strand.
TCTCTCTGGTCTAAACGTGTTCTCAGTATCCACCATTATGGCAGAGCCGTTTAAACCTCCATTTTCCGGAGGTAACTGCACGTTTACTGCGAGCTGGTGTGCTATTTGCGTCTTCCCACTGCCGAATTCACCATAAAACTCAGTCATCGCTTGCGTCTCGAGACCACCACCTAATAAATCATCGAAAGATTTAGACCCTGTGGTTAACTTGCCTACACCCTGTCTCCTTTCCAATATCTTATCGCCGGTCTCAAACCCGCCGATGTCAGCAGCTTCCCTCGCGGCGTTTATTATCTTTGCTGCTGTCGCTTCGCCTATTTCGGCAGTTGCCACCAACTCCGCTGGAGACGCTACTGCTATCGCTTCTAACGAATTAAAACCAGCTTCACGTAATTTCTCTGCTATCGCTGGTCCAACACCGGGTAAGTCCTCTATGTTCACTTCTCTCTTCTCCTCTCACCACGTAATAGATAAATAATTATATACACCAAACATTTTAACATTTAAACCTTTACTTAAAATCATAATACAAACACCAGTGCCACTACTACCGAGCCGAATTTACCATCTTCTACCTCTACGGATTTCACTTCTAACTTCTTTCCCTCTATTTCCACTTTCATTTTCATTTTTATTTTCTTATCACGAATCCGTGTCTCAGCCATCTTATATAACTTCTCTCTTATCTTCTCCATCAGATATTCTCTTGAATAATGCCCATGATGCTCGCAGATGATACCGAAGTCTTTTCGCTCTACTCCATCCTCATTTTCTTCCCATATCCAGCCATATCCTATACCAGCGCCAATGACCTCGCCTGCCTCACCATCTGCTCTTGACATCACACAATGGGTTATTTCTCCGGGTATTAGCGTCACTTTGTCCCGTTCTGTTTCCACTGCTTTCGCTGGAAGTATGGAAGAAACCTTAACCAAATTGCATTCGCCTATGCCGGCATCGCACAAAGCGAGGTCGAAAGCGTTAGCCTGCTCGAGGTCCATGCCCACTCCGGAAGTAACGAAAAACGCCCTTGGTATCAATTTTTCTTTCCCCATTTCTGACCCACTATTGCTTATTGTCTATCGCCTTTATAAGTAAGTCATCAAAAATTCTGTCTTGAAAACTCCCAAATATTATTTGGATTTTGGTGCTTGGAGCTTATGATTTATTATATTAAGGGTTCCACATCCTTTATTGTAGGAAATACATTTCTCAATCTTTTTTTACTTATATGTGTTGCAGCACAGGCATTAGCAAATTTTAAGCACTCCTTTGCGTCCTTCCCTCCCAAGAAAGCGTATATAAAACCTGCGTTGAACACATCTCCCACACCAGTTGGGCTTATCGGCTTCACTTTAAACGCCGGACAGTTTATCTCGAAATCCCTGGTTATCCAGGAAGAGCCCTTTGCACCTCTATGAACAATCACGTTTTCGCATCCTTTTTCTAATAATTCATGTTCTCTTTCCTCCCCTTTCTCCTTCTCACTCAATCCTTTTATCTCTGCTTCGTTAACAAAAAGAAAATCAGTAGAAGGAAGGAAATCAAAAACGGTTTGTCTTGTAGGGGCAGTCCACCCAAGGTAAGCACTCCATCCTATATCCACACCAGTATAAACGCCTACGGATTTTGCAAAGCGAAGTATTTTCTTGTTTGCCGTGAAAAGACCTTCGGTGTTCCAGTGACCTGCACGCATCAAGAATCTTGCTTTCTTCAAGAGTTCAAAATCTACATCTTCTTCCTTCAAGTCTAAATTCGCTCCTCTGTCGGACAGCATTGACCTGCTGCCGTCTTCAAAGGATATGCTCACCGTTATCCCCGGATGCTGAAGCTCTTCTTTTTCAGATGTCGTGGCGAAGCAGCCGACGCCCAATTTTTGTAACTCTGATGTTATCCATTTCGAAAGCACGTCATTTCCTGTCTTGCAAATAAGAGCGGGTTTTAACCCTAAGGAAGCACATGCAGCAGCACAGTTCCCTGCTTGACCGCCTATGTTGAGCGTAAATTCACAGCCTATCTGCTTGTCGCGCTCTGGATAATTTCGGACGGGCATCGTGGCTATGTCGTAGAACACATCGCCTATGACCACCACATCATAATCGTATATTTCTCTCTCCTTCATTCTTATCGTAATTGCTCACAGCTATTAATTAACGTTGAAAAGGAAAATTTATTACGAAAAGGGAGACTTCACCCCGCCATATAAATAGCAGGCTTAAGAGGAATAGCAAACTTCTTCTTTCCCTTTGGGTCATATTCCTCATTTATCACCATTTCACATCCGAACTCGTTCATCAAATACTGCTTCTCTCGTTCCAAAACTTCCTCTTCCCTCAGCTCGAAATAACCAAGGTTGCTTTTCATCAATTGCTTCACAAAATCCACTGTGCTTTTATCCTTTCTGAGCCGCATAGCCTCCTTAATCTTATCTTTATCCGGCAAATCCTTTATCGCTTTGAATATCTCCCACTTCCATTTCTCCGCATCCGCATCTGCTGTATAAACGTAAATTTTACTGGGCTTGATTCTGGCTATTTTCATTATCTCTTTTATATCCTCAATCAGAGAAACCAAATATTCCTCCTCTCTTTCCACTCGGTCGTCAATAAACTCCTCTTTAATCTCCGGCAGCGGTTGTAATGAAATGAAGCTGTCTGCTCCACTGTGGGGCTCTGCCCCACGACCCCGCAAGCCCTGTAAGGGCTTACCGTGTAGCTTGTGCCACATCTCTTCGCATACATGAGGAATTATCGGCGATAGAATTATCAGCCAATCCTCCATTACGTTCCTGACAATCCTCCTCCTCCTTTCCTGGCTCTCCCTGTGCTCATAATATTTAATATCGTTCATTAAATTGAATACCATGTTTAGTCCCACTTCTCTTATTCTAAACGCCTCAAACCGCTCGATGGATTCCTTCAACCTCCTATAAAACTTCGACAGCAGCCATCTATCTGTATGCGTGAACTCGTTTTCTTTTAACGCGTCAATCTCTATACTCTGCTCGAATAGCTCTACCAACGCATTAAATTTCTTCCTCAAGGCATCCACGTCCTGCTCCCGCCAGTTAACCACGCTTGCGAAATCTGCATTAATCGCACAATAAAGCCTGTACAAATCCACACCATACAGTTCCGACACTTTTGCTAAAGGAATTACATTTCCCTTGCTTTTTGACATCTTCCGCCCTTCTCTAATCATCAACTCGTTCAAGGTAATAGCCCTCGGCAACTTACTTTCTGGAAATATCGCTGCGTGGTGCATTAAAAAGAAAACCAAATGATTGGATAGGTGCGGTGGTGCCGTGTGTCGCAGGTCATTCGGATACCAATATTCAAACTCTTCCTTTATTCTTTCCAACACATTCACACCGATGTTTGTATCCTTTGCCAATTCCTCCGCATCGCCAATTCCCAAAAACACGTAATCAAAAAACTTTTCATCTAAAGCATCAACCGACAATTGCCTTAACAAGTGCGCTATGGTGTACAGCGCCATGTAAATTGTAGAATCGCTGAGGGATTCGATTATCCACTCTTTTTCAAACGGAAACCTTGTGCCCAACCCCCTTTTTCTCGCACATGGTCTTAAAGCCAACCAATCAACAATGTCATGCATATACGCCTTATACTTCTCCGGATAGAATGTCATCCCTTCAACGAGTTTATGCCCCAAATCCTTCCACCAGCTCGGCGTGTAATCTATAAACCACTGGTCTTGCAATACCGCAACTATTACCTTTCCTCCGCCTCTCGTTACCGCCTTCCTCGAGGTCTCATAAAATACATCGGCCAAATTTTTCCCCTTTAACCAATTCTTAACCTCATCTTTTATCGCTGCGATTTCGACACCCGCAAATTCTCTGCACTTTTCATTCAGCACTCCTCGATAAAATTCGACCTTATAGATTACCTGCGTGGCTTCCTCCAGTCGCATATCCTCCTGACTCTCTATTCGCATTCTCTCACATATCTCTTTCGCTGGCAATTCATACCCTTCAATGTCTATTATCTTTATTGGCGCTATTTCCAGCCCTTCCGTCATTCTCAAATCTTCCAATGCGATGTAATCATACGGAGCATGCGCCGGAACCGAATAAACCACCCCGGTGCCAACATCTGCGTCAACGAAGCTTGCAGGTAAAACAGGAATTTCTCTACCCTCCACTGGCTCCTTGACTTTCTTCCCTACAAAAAATCTCCCTTTTATTTCCTCTAAAACCTCTGCTTCTTCCCTCTGGTAACCCAATTTCTCCGCAGCTTCCACGGATACAATCCAGATTTCATTCCCAACTTTTACCTTAACATATTTTGCATCCGTTTTTATCCAGAGATTTGTAACGCCAAAAATGGTTTCTGGACGCAGAGTCGCTGCGATTAAGTAAGTGTCATTAGAAAGTTCGAATTTTATAGTCGTATGTTCAATTATTGATACTTTATTTGTATCCCCTTCTTCGATGTCATCTTCTCCAACTGCCGAACCATCTTCACGGGAATAAGTAATAGGATATTTTCCTTTGTTTATTACGCCCTTCTCATAAAGCTTTTTAAACTGCCATTCAATGAACTTGTTGTAAACCGGCTCGGTGGTATTGAACTTCCTTCTCCAATCTATGGAATAACCCATCCTCTTAAAGTCCTCGGAGATTCGAGCAGCGAAGAAATCCGCAACGTTCTCCGCCTTACCGAAACTATTGACAGTTTCTTCAACCTTTGCCGCATCTTCATAAATCGACACGTAATCTTTATATCGTTCTACGACCTCTTTCTCGCTTTTCGCAATGCTGTCAGCAATCGCTAAAATTGGCGTTCCGGTAACATGAAAAGCCATTGGAAAGAGGACATTATAGCCTTGCAACCTCTTAAATCTCGCAATCATATCTCCTATGGTATATGTTCTTCCATGTCCTATGTGCAACGGTCCTGAGGTGTAAGGGTAAGGGACCGTCAAAAAGAATTTTTTCTCTTTTCCCGCTTCAGCATCAAAAATTTTGCTTTCGTCCCATCTATGCTGCCATTTCTCTTCTATTTCCTTGAAGTTTATATATGCCATTTTACTCCTTCGACACCATTACCTCTGTTGCTTTAATCACCGCTTCCACTTCATCGCCTACTTTCAGGTCAAGATCCTCCACGGCAGCCTTCGTTATCAACGCAGTTATGATTGTTGGCGTGGAGACCTCAATTCTTACTGAAGCCGCAACTTCCCCTTTCTCTATTCCTTTCACAACACCTCCAATCCTATTCCTCGCGCTTAGTTTCATATATAATGCCTCCCAATATTCCTTATCCTCCGATAAACTCCCTAAATATTGCTCATACTTCTCATATTCACGCAGAACTCTCTCTCCTTCCTCCGTTAGCTCTGCACCACCACCGCCTTTTGCACCGCCTCGATGAGTTTTTACTACCGGACTGCCTATCACATCTTCCATCTTCCGTATGTGTTCCCATGCGGTTCTATAAGGAATAGAAAGATTTTCCGCAGCCCTTGCGATAGATGACGAATCGCGAATCTCACGAAGCAAATTCGCTCTTCCTTCACCCACGATTGCCTTCCCCTGATGCTCTATCCATGGCTTATACCTCGATTCGTATTTTCTTCTGGGTGCGTGCATAAGTATATTATAGCTTTTTATAATGCATGGATAGTATATGAATTAATAAAAATGAAACTCGATGCCCCTGTCGTGGCTGCCTTAAAGCTGAAGCTTTTTATCGAGAATCTCTAACGTGTTAAACTAAACCACTAAACCACTAAACCGCCCTTTACCTTTTCTTACATCCCTCTTCATTTCTTTCAACCCCTGCTTCAACATCTTCACCTCAGCTTTTAACGTCTCCAGTTGCACTCCTTCATGCAATATCGGTGGCATCTGCGGATTTTTTATTTCAAGCGCACCTATTGGGCAAACTCTATCACAAACGCCGCAGCAAGTGCATCCATTGTAATCAATAATTGATTTCTTATCAACTATCTCAATCGCATTATCTGGACAGACCTGTGCACATTCCCCACATCCTTTACATAGTCTCGGATCAACAACTGGAATCCACATCTATTCTTATTCTATTCTATAGAAACATTTATAAAAGACCGTTACTTAAATAAACATAAACACGGTCAAGTCGGGATAGCCAAGAGGTCTAAGGCGGTAGGTTGCTAACCTACTTCCCCTTATGGGGAGCGAGGGTTCGAATCCCTCTCCCGGCGCTTATGTTGAACCCCATTTCATACATGTATGAAGGAATCTTGAAAAGAGGAATCTTGAATTCTCCCATTCTCGTGAACCATCTCCTTCTTGTGTTAGATGAAACTGACCTTCTTTCCGATGATCCCGCCGCAACTGCAAAAGGGCTGGAAAAGCTAAGACACTTCATAAAGTGGTGTCATGCACTAAAAATAGATATTATAAGTGTTTATATCGGCGTTATCCGGGATGGAATGGACAAGAAACTGTTGGAAAAAACATACTCGCACCTCATACAGCATATAACAAAGGCGTTGAGTAAAGAAAAAGCTTCTATCGCAATATACGCGGATACATCAGCACCTGAACCTCCGTATGTAAAATTCATAAATGCTGTGGACGATGACAAGGACAATAACAGAAAGAAAATAAACATTTCGATAGGCTTAGGTGGGCGAAGCGAGCTAACAAAGGCGATAAAAGAGATTGTAAAAAGGGTGAAAAAAGGAGAGATAAAGCCTGAAGAGATAGATGAGAAAGTAATAGAATCTGAGTTAATATTCAAATCAGAACCCAGTCTCGTCATCAGGTCTGGTGCAACGCGCTTAACTGATTTCCTGCTATGGCAATCGGTGTACAGTGAATTTTATTTCACGGATGTTAATTGGGCGAATTTTAGAAAAATAGACCTCCTAAGGGCGGTTCGAGATTTTCAATGGCGAGAAAGGAGATTTGGGCGTTAAATAAGAACCACAAGATTACACAGATTTAAAAGAAAAGGGTTTAATCTTGCGAAATCTCGTGGTCTTTTACCTCTGCTATTCAGAGGTCGAAAAAGTGCATCTTCTTCATCCATACGCTTACCGCTCTTCTCGCCTGTTCCGGGTTCGCAAAATTATTCTCTATTTCCTCATCCTCGGAAATCCCTATAAACGGGTCTATTGTATTTCCCTCCACATCCGCCACCCATATCATCACGTCACCAATATCTTGCTCCCGGAAGAAAGAGATAAAAGGAGCGGGGGTTTTCTCTGTTGGAACCACGATTACTTTTCTTTCCCCTGCTTCTGCTTCATATGCCGCCGATAATACTTGATTTTCTTCTATGAAATACGGAACCGATTTTATCGAAGAGAAAATGAAAATATGTATGCGTTTGTGTTTGTGTTTGTTTTCATTTTTATCTTCTTTCTCTGCTATTATCTCGAGATGCTCACTTCTGTTTTCTTCCACTTTAACACTTGAAGTCTGAATCCGCGTCTGAATTAGAATCTGATATCCACACTGTTCCATAAAAATCTTTACCACGCTCCTCAAAGCACTTAGCGGACTTCTTATCTTTGCCCAACGTAGAAACGCCTCCTCCAACTCCTCACTCATATATCTATGCGTTGGCAAACAGTAAAATACCTCGCCTTGATAATTTACCTTTGTGTTCATATTAGGAGAAAAAACGGAAATTTTCTCTTCCCTCGTCGTTATACTTTTGAAAATCAAATCTGCTAAATTACCACTTAATTTCTTTTCCAACTCCTCTCTTTCGACATCGCTGAGCGATTTTACACAGTCTCTTATCTTCAAAACGAGCTCGCATTCTGATATCACTTTATATTCCGATAAATAAGCGGAGAGCTCATTGAGCACTTTCAATAAAACATCATATTTCATTTCGTATCCTTTCCTTAATATTATTTAGTATTGATAAATACGATTATAGGTTTGAAGATGATCGAGAAATTTGCGCATCGTGTCGAGGACATAGAGATTTCAGGCATAAGAAAGGCGTTTGAAGCTTTATCAGGCGAGTTCTTCAACCTTGGGCTTGGTGAACCCGATTTCGATACTCCAGCGCATATAAAAGAAGCCGCTATACAGGCACTCAAGTCTGGATTCACCTCTTATACCTTCAACAAAGGCATAGAGGAACTGAGAGAGGCAATAAGCGATAAGTTCAAAAGAGATAACAATTTTGTGGTGAGCCCTGAGGAAATAATGGTTACATCAGGAGCGAGTGAGGCATTGCATATCGCTATTCTTTCGGTTGTTGAAAAAGGGGACGAGGTATTGATGCCGAATCCCGGTTTTGTTTCTTTCGCAGCCCTGACGAAACTGGCGGAGGGAAAGCCAGTAGGAGTTCCTCTAAGTGAAGACTTTACGATGTCTGCGGAAGCGGTGAAGGAAAAAATCACGAACAAAACAAAAGTGATGATAATAAATTCTCCTGCTAATCCAACAGGTGCTGTGGAAAGCGAGAGGAACATAAAAGCACTCGTTGACATTGCTAACGACCATCGCATAACTATCATTTCAGATGAAGTTTACGAGCATCTCATATACGATGACTTAAAGCATATAAGCCCCGCAAGATTCTCTGACGAGGTCATCACGGTAAATGCGGTCTCAAAGACCTACGCAATGACAGGCTTTCGATTGGGTTATCTCGCAGCTCGTGATGAATACGTAGAGCAAATGCTGAAGATACATCAGTATATACAGGCATGTGCATCTTCCATTTCGCAGGAAGCGGCATTGGCTGCTATTATCGGTCCTCAAGAATGTGTAGCTGAAATGAGAAGCGAGTTTAAAAGGAGGCGGGACCTTGCTGTTGAAGCTCTTCGAGATATGGGGATGGAATTCAGCACTCCAAAAGGAGCATTTTATATTTTTCCACAGGTGAAGGATGAGAAAGAATTTGTGGAGCGGTTGAGAAGAAAAAAGATAATAGTCACGCCCGGGTCCGCCTTTGGGAGTCTCGGTAGGAATCACGTGAGAATATCATATGCAACGAGCTTTGAGAAATTGAAGCGAGCTTTTAAGATAATGAATGAGGTAGTGAATTTTTAAAAGGAATTGGACAAATATACCCTATTACCTATTGGCTATTCCCCATTGCCTGAGTTACTTATTTCCTCCTCGGCGAAGGAGCGCGAGGTGCCTTATAAGGTCGTCTCATTTGCTTCCCACATCGCAGACAAGTTGTTGTAATATAATCGCCTCGGAGACGCACTTGTGCATTTTTTCCGGGTATTAAGAAGGAGTAGCAACCAGTGCAAATCCTCATCTTTAGATGCGATGGTATTCGCACCCGATACCGCATCCCGATCTCACGAGCAAGCTGCACATATCTATCACTCCTGCTTCTTTCCTTCGTATCCGTTTTCCTCGCATCTGCTTCTGCCAGCTCGAACAGTCTCTTTATCCTCTGCAATGCGATATCCTCCGCTCTTCTTCTCCTTCTCTTCATCCCATCAAAATATTCTTAGGAAAGAGAGACTTAAAAGAAAAATGGGGATCATGAAAGAAGAGGAAAAGAATAATCTGCTCAAAAAGGCGAGAATCATAGCAGATTATCAATTTGGTGCTGGTGCGGGTGAGATTTTGTTCTCCGGTAGTATAGAATTTATTCTCTCAAAGACAAGAAGAATATCGCAGATAGAAGAGAATGGAAAGAGAATAGCGACCCTAAGGAGCTTTGACGGACTGCTAACGCTAAGCATAGAAGGGGCAAAGAGGCTGCATCGTTTTTTCAAATATCCAAGACTGAGGGTTGTTATGAACGAAGAGAGCAGTGGATTTATAAGAAAAGGAGGGACTGCGTTTTGTAAACACGTAATAGACGCCGATCCCGGGATAAGGGCTTATGATGAGATTATATTAGTGGATGAGAAAGATAAACTACTGGCAACCGGAAAAGCTCTGTTATCCTGCGAGGAAATGAAAATTTTCGATCACGGAGTGGCAGTGAAGGTGAGGTATGGTATGGAGAAGCGATCTCAATTATCCTCGAACAGAAAAGTCAACTTTGTAACATAAATCCCCCCCCCCTTTTTGGGGGTTTAAAAGTAGAGAGAACAGATGAAAAAATCGTGGGATTAATTTTGAAGTAGTAGTCGAAGGCATGGAAATGTTCAGGCAAGAGTATGATGGAGAGATATGGGTGGAAGTCATGCTGGTAAAGGGGTTCAATGACTCAGAAAAGGAATTGGAAACACTAAAAAGCAGGCTTGAGCCCATAGAGCCTGACCGGATTTATATTAATGTCCTGATAAGACCCCCTGCAGAACCTTGGGCGGTTCCTCCTGGTAAGGAAACCCATCGCATTAGCACATTCGATTCTTAGTGATGTTAATGTAGTGGATATTACCGCAGAGGAGACGGGGGAATTTTTCACTGAGGGATTCACAAATCCTGAAGACGCTATTTTAGCAATAATAAGACGGCATCCAATGAGAGAAGAGCAGGTTATAGAAACGCTAAAAAGATTCGAGATAGAGGAAAGGGAGATTCACGATAGCTTAAAGAGACTGGAGGAAAGCGGAAAAATAAAGAAGGTTAAATACAGGGAAAAAGTCTTCTGGCTTACTGAGGAGGAAAAAAAGAGGTAAAAGGTGAAAATAGAGTGAGGGTATCTACATCTTCCCATGTCGCAAAATCGCGAATAACAGCCAAAAAGCCATTATCCCTGCTCCAAGAAAACCAATAATACCAATAACCGGTATTTCATGCCATTTGGGTGGAACACCAGAAAGAACAATAAGGGCAGAACCTATCACGAGAGAAGCCAGAACAATTGCAAACACCATACGATTGTTAGTCTGGTCGAGGGTTTTAAGCATCGGATCAAGACCTTTATGCTCAAATTTAATCTTTGCCTCGCCTTGTTTTACCAGTGTTAATATGTCTCGTGCCTCTGAGGGTAGGTCACGCATCAGCAAGCGCGTTTCGAGAGCGGAGAGATAGAAATCTTCGATTACCTTTCGGGGGCTCATGCGTTCCATGATTAACTTTTCGGCGAATGGTTCGGCGTGTTTCACCGCATTAAATTCGGGGTCCAGTTCCCTACCCACACTCTCAATGGTCACCAGCGCTTTTGCGAGCAGGTAGAAGTCCCGGGGCACTTTCAACCGATATTCCGCAACCACTCTTGCAATACGGTGTAGAAGATTCCCTATTTCGAGTTCTTTGAATGGACGATAGGCATAGAGTTCGATAAGTTCGGCAATATCAGATTCTAACTTCCCACTATCTTCAATTTGCCCATACTCGGATAATTTCAAAATAGTTTTCGTGATTTTACTTTCATCTTTATTTATTATCGCAAAGAGAATGTCAGCCAAGTCTTCTCGATGCCGTGCAGACAGAGACCCCGTCATTCCGTAATCGAGGAAACAAATGACATTGTCTTTCAACACTTTGATGTTCCCTGGATGAGGGTCAGCGTGGAAAAAGCCGTGTTCAAATATTTGTTTCAGAACAAGGTCGGCACCTCGTGCTGCTACGACTTTCGGGTCATTTCCAGAGTCTTGAACTTTTGCTTTTGTAATCTCTGAGACTTTTATCCCGCCGATAAACTCCATCGTCAAGACTTTACTTGAAGAAAAATCTCGATAGACATGAGGTACGTGAATTGTCGTGTCAGACTGGAAATTTCGTGCAAATCGCTCAATATGTGCAGCCTCGATTCTGAAGTCTTGCTCTTTCCTGATTACACGTGCAAATTCCTCCACTATTTCAACGGGGTGCACAATATCCAGTTCCTTAAGATGTCGCTCCATAAGTGTGGCAAGATGGAGCATTATCTCCAAATCTACCTCAATAATTCTGTCAATATCAGGACGTTGAACTTTAATTGCTGCTGCTTCACCAGTGGGCAATACCGCTTTATGCACCTGTGCAATAGAAGCGGAGGCAATGGGTGAATCCGTAAAATCCTTGAAGATACCGCTAACGGAACTCCCTAATTCCTCTTCGATAATCCGCTTAGCATCTTCCGTAGAAAATGGAGGGACCCTATCTTGAAGCTTCTCCAGTTCGGTGATAAACTCCTGCGGTATCATATCAGGTCTGGTGCTCATAATCTGTCCAAATTTAACAAAAGTTGGTCCAAGCTCCTCCAGAGCCATTCGCACCCGTCCCCA
>JAGLZV010000144.1 GCA_023131215.1 Candidatus Methanophagales archaeon
CCAAAACCATACTTTACTAATATTGAGATAATCTCCCGATAGCGGTTGATATGGCGATACGTGCGGCTTATCACACCGATTTTACGAATCGCCATTTTCTCATTCTTTTTTCTTCTCTAAGACCTCTTTGACGGCTTCAAGAAAACCTTTTACGACACCCTTCACCACTTCCACCGCTTTATCACCCGCTTCTTTTGCGGAGTCCAGAGCTGCTTCTGCGGCATGTTCCGCCAGGTCAGCGGCTTTGGCACCAGCCTGCTTCGTCCCCTCGATTATGCCCTCGGCAGCCCCTTTGGTGACTTCAACAGCCTCCACTTCTGCCTTCCGTGCACCTTCGATTGCGCCTTTCATTGTGTCTTTAGCCGCAGATTCCACTTTCTCTCGTGTAACTTCGGCTCCCTCTAATGCCTTCTTAACGGCATCCCTGGTAATCTCAACTATCTTTTCTTTTATGTCTTCTCCCTTCTCAACCGCTTTCACCACCGCTTCTCTAACAGCTCTTGTTACTTCACTCTCTTTTTCTTCCATGTTTTTTACCCCCTCTATCCTTAAGAATCGCAAGGAAGCGAAAATTAAGAAACTTTTCTGTGAATAACAAATATATTTATTTTATATTAAATATAATATATATAATAATTATGATAGATTTAAAAACAAAATCCGCTGAGCATGAAAAAACCGTGGACCGCGCGATCCGGCGAGTTAAAGCGATGATGATGAACTGGGGCTTCGGAGAAGGCTGCAGCTTCATCTATGCCGTGCTTATCACATCCCGTGAGCCGCTATCCGCGGAAGAGATAGGTGAAAGAACTAACTACGCCTATTCTTCCACCATAAACTATCTTAATACGCTCATAAGGATGGGCTTGGTGGAGCGGGTCAGAAGCATCAGGAAGAACCTGTACGTAGCAAACGTGAACTTCGTAGAGCGGATAAAAGCAGAAAGAGAGAAGGTTAAGGGGTATCTCAACCAGCTTGGCGCTGAGCTCGAGGGAATAAAAGACCTTGAACATCTCAGGGAGAAAGTTGAGCGTGCAATCGCCTATTTAAAAGGTGTAGATAGGGCGGAGGATAAGGATACCGATAATGAGGTCATGGAGGACTAAAGATGAAAAAATCATCTGTACCACATAGTCCTAAAATCGTGCTAACTGCCGATGAAACAATGATGAGCAGGTATAGGTGGGGGATATTTGTGGGGTTCTCTACCTGCATGCCGCAGGGTATTATCCCTGATTGGTTTTATTTCAACGTCTGGTCACCGCCAGTGCGGAGGGAAAACGGAAAAGCATTGTATGCAGATTTTGGACTCAGGGTTATAGAGGCATCTTTAGCAGAAGTGTTTGGTGCAGATGAAGTTGCGGTTGTGCACCCACGTGATTTGGAAAAGGTAGTTGGCAGCAGGACGAAAATAATAGGCGTTAGTGGACACGATTTCTTAGGCATTAATCCACCGTCTTCGGAGTTCGTTGACATGGTCAATACCGGACCACCATACAACCGAGTGAAGTTTTTTGAATTGATGCGAAAGCCTGTGATGCGGGAGAAAATAGTGGTGGCAGGTGGAAAAGCGGCATGGCAGTTAGCGGATGAGATGATCATGGACAAACTTAACATTGATTATGTCCATCTTGGCGAGGGTGAAATTACCGTTCCTGAAATGTTCAAGTCCATACTTGAGGGTGAGAAACTGCAGAGGATAATAAAGGGGAAAGAGCCAAAAGCAGAGGCGATACCTAACATCATAGGTGCCACAATTCACGGTCTGGTCGAGATAGGCAGGGGATGTGGAAGAGGCTGCTCTTTTTGCACTCCGGGCATGCAGAGGCTTCGTTTTAAGTCCGTCGAGCATATTGCAAGGGATGTGAAGACAAATGTAGAAGCGGGGCAGCTCGCAATCTCTCTTCATTCCGAGGATGTCCTTCGTTATGGTGCCAGAGGAATAGCACCGGATGAAGAGCGAGTTCTGAAGCTGTTCAGTAGTGCCGCCTCCGTAGAAGGAATTGAGAGTATCGGTGCGAGCCATATAGCTCTCGCTACTGTCTATCATAATCCAGAGCTTCTAAAGGCGGTTTCAGAAATATGCTACTCCATGCTCGACCAGGGTTGGATGGGTGCGCAAACAGGAATAGAGACCGGAAGTGCAAGACTGATTGCGAAACACATGCGAGGTAAAGCGCTGCCTTCACCCCCAGAGAAGTGGCAGGAGATAGTCACACAGGCTTTCGGTATCCTCGATGACAATAACTGGTTTAACGCAGCAACAATGATAAACGGTCTTCCGGGTGAAACTACCGATGACGTGATAAAAAGCATAGAACTGGTAGGGAATTTGAAAGGGACTTTGTCTCTTATCGTGCCGATGAACTTCGTTTCAATGCGTGGCGCCGCCTTAGATAGCAAGGAGACGTTTACCATGGCGAAGATGACGCCGGAGCACTGGCAGCTCTTCGGTGAGTGTATATACCACGATTTGAAGGTTGTGCCAGAACTCATGAGTAAATACAAGAACACCCACGGGATCAAAAGCTGGTTACTCAGCGCTGCGGCAGAGCGTATGACGAATGCGCTGGAGAAGTATGTGAATCAGATGAAGAGGGGGGAGCCGCCGACAGAACGTAGAGAAATAAGCAAATGGCTCAATCCTGAGATACCTGACCTGAAAATCCAAAGTATCTAAATAAAACTAATGAAGGTAATGCTTGTGCAGCCAAATTCCGAATCAGTAGTTAAAACAGTGGTTGAGACTACGGGCGTGCCTCTCGGCTTGGCATATCTCGGTGCAGTGCTCAGAGAATTTCTGTCTTTAGTGATTTTCTCCTCTCTTTATCTCCTTCAGAACATCCTCAAAAGTGCTCTTTCCCGCAACCAAATCCACTTTCACGCCTTCTTCGCAAATGGTTTCGGCAGTTAAATCACCAATAGCGGCAATTTTTGCATGCTCTAAAACCTCAAAAATCTTCTCTTTCATTTCAAATTTTCTGGCAAGCTCCGAAAATGTTTTAAACGTTAAAGAACTCGTGAATAGGACGTAATCGGGGTTATAAGTTACGAACTCCGAAAAAAGCTCTTTCTCCGAATCATTTATTTCCACTTTATACACCGGTATGTCTTTCACGGAAGCACCCTTTCCACGTAAAAAGTCCAGAATATCCTGCCCACCTTCAGCACTCCGTAGAAAAACGATTTTTTTATTTTTAACGCTTTTTCTTTCATCTATTAGTTTCATAAGCCCTTTTGCACTGTATTCCTCGGGCATAAAGTCCACCCGTACACCATGTTTCTCAAGTTCCGAGCTCGTAACCGGACCAATAGCACAGATTTCGATATCGGCATCCGAAAGCTTCTCTTTCAAGTCAAATTTACCTTCGCAGATGCTGAACGATTTCTTTACGCCATTTAGGCTCGTGAAAACGATTATGTCCACTCCCTCATTAAAAACACTCTCTATCTCTTTCAATGCCTCTTTTCTCTCTACCAGTTCAAACACTGGAAAGCCGAAAAAATCAAAGCCATATCTATCCGCCTTTTCTTTTGACCTTTTAAGCACGTTCTCAGGTCGAAAAGCTGCTATTTTCTTTCTCATTTTAAACCAACTTCTCCCTTACCTTCACCACCTCACCGACTACAATCACCGCAGGCGGCTTCACTTTTTCTCTCTCTGCCAATTCCACTATGTTTCCAAGCGTTCCAACCACAATCCTCGCATCTTCGGTAAATCCTTTTTCAATCACTGCAGCAGGCGTTTCTGCACGCAACCCATGTTTCAAAAGTTTCTCGACGTTCTTATTGAGGGTTCCTACACCCATCAAAATGATGAGCGTGCCCTTCAAATTCGCAATTGCTTCCCAGTTAATGCTTTCGCTTTCTTCTTTTTCTTCCATCTCGTGCCCTGTGATTACGGTAACAGAAGAAGAAATGCCCCGGTATGTAAGCGGAATGGAAAAATAAGCAGGGGCTGCAATTGCTGATGTTATCCCTGGTACTACTTCAAAATCAACACCGTGCTTCCTGAGGAACACTGCTTCTTCTCCCCCTCTACCGAAAATATAAGGGTCCCCACCTTTCAAACGCACAACCTTCCCGTATTTCTCCGACAGATCCACCATGAGCATGTTTATCGCATCCTGTGAAAACTTGTGTTTCTTCGCGGTTTTCCCAATGTCAATAACCTTTTTACCCTCAGGTATCAGCTTCTTCACGCCTAAAACTAAATTGTCAATCAATATCACGTCTGCTTCTTTTATAAGCCTGT
>JAGLZV010000145.1 GCA_023131215.1 Candidatus Methanophagales archaeon
GGTTGTCACGTCACTTGTTGTGGTGCCCATGAGTTTTTTTTGTGGGATATTTATACATGTTACTGAGCTTCCGTACCTGGTGCAGCCGATTATAGAAGCAATTCCTCTCACCGTGGCGGTACAAGCAGCCAGAGCAACGGCATTATCTACTGGCAACCCTTATCTATGGCAAAATATGGCGTATATTATCGTATTTACAATCCCTGTGTTTTTGATAGGTTTGCATCTTTTTAAGAAGAAGGTAATCACTTGATTGTGCTCTAATCTACTCTACTGTTTGCATTTATCGTTCATAGCCTAAGGGCGTTTTTGAAAGAAGGAAATTTTAACTTAACATAATTATACTTCAAATATTATACTTCATATTATTTATATAGAAAAAAACTTTATAAAACTAACCCTAATATTTTTAATGTGTTACATAAAAGGGGAAGCGATGAAAAAACACTTCTTCTTTAAAAAAGAAAACATGTCCCTCGCATGGTGCAAAGCGTTCATTCCATGGAGGGACCGGAGCAAAGAAGAAGAAGAAAGAAAAGGAGGTGATATGGAAAAAGAATGTGTGAATATGGGCATGGACATGAACACGAACATATAGGGCACGAACATGCACCCTACTATCCCCACTACCACATGCATGAACACCACGAGCACAGGCAGCCTCTAACCAAAGGAAAAGAGCTTGAGACCTTAGAGCACTGGAAGAAAGGGATGCAGGATAAACTTACCCAAATAGAGCAGAGAATCGAAGAATTAAAGAAAGAAGCATGAGATGATAGTAGATAATTGATGCGGAGATAAAAGAAAAAGAGGGCTATGCAAAGTTTGTTGGGAGGAGGTTTTTTATTTCCTCCTCCCTGATTTAATATTATAAAAATGAAATATGCAATAGAAACAGAGAACCTGACAAAAAAGTTTGGAGATTTTTTCGCTGTTGATAACCTCGATCTTACAATCGAAAAGAGCGAAATATTTGGTTTACTTGGTCCAAATGGAGCGGGTAAAACGACAACAATAAAAATGCTGGCTACTTTACTTCAGCCCACATCGGGTTTTTGCCGAAGTATGGCACCACAATATTCTAAAGGAAAAGGATGCAGTGAGAAGGTCTATTGGTATTGTTTTTCAAGACCCCAGTATAGACACAGAATTAACAGGCATAGACAATCGGGATTTTCATGCCCGAATGTATGGTCTAAACAAAGAGGAGAGAGAGAAGAGAATCGAAGAAGTCTTAGATTTGGTTGAGCTAAACGATAGAGCGAATGTTTTTGTTAAATTCTATTCTGGAGGAATGCAGCGCCGATTAGAAATTGCTCGTGGACTAATACTGAATAAGAGTTCCATCTACCTTCGCTTTTTTTACCCCGTACTTAAAAGCCAATAAACCCAGCGGTACCAGCACAACTGAGAATACTGCCAATGCAATTATATCTGGAGCAAGGGCATGCAGCGAGTATCCTTGCAGAAGTGCATGTCTCATCCCACTCAGCGAATATGTAATCGGCAAAATATGCGAGACAGTTTGCAGCCACCCCGGTAAAACCGCAATTGGAAAAAACACTCCACCAAAGAGTTCTGATGTGCTCATAAATAACATGTTTATCGGGTCACCTCTTTTAAGTATCATAATGAAACTTGCAGAGATTATGCCAATACTGCTGAAGCATATTATTGTCAGAATGAGAATAACCATGGCAGCAAATAGATTTGCATCGCTCATGTCCACACCCAGCAAGAAGACACCAATCAAAAGATATACCAGAACTCTAAAAGAAGTGAAGATAAAACTCCAGAGCGAAGATAAAGTTATTATTGTTGAGGTATTAGTCGGTGTTACAAGCATTGCTTCTAATGTGCCCATCATCTGCTCACCTCGAATGCTTTCCGAAAAGCCCCTCAGCGCCGTCATTAGATACCCTGAAAAGGCTATGCCTATCAACACAAAGGAGAAATAATCTCCACCGTATGGTTCAAGATATTGCACTCCCGCACCACCAATCAGCTTGGCAACAAAATAGAAGGTCAGAATCGAGAAGAACATGAAGAACAGTCTCAAGAAGAACTCGAATTTATAACTTGTTGCAAGTATCAAGTCTCTTTTTATAAAAGAAAACGCTTTTTTGTATATCAAAATCTTATCCCTCCTATTCTTCCTCCACGCATCATTCCTCTTCTCCCTTCACGCATCATCCTTCTACGTTCCGAATAGGGATGCTTTGGTGCTACTTCTTCTTTGAACTCTTTGCCCGTATAATGTATAAACACATCATCCAATGTGGAGTTGGGTTTGTCCAACTCACTTTTCAGTTCTTCTGGACTTCCAATCACCCTTATTTCGCCTTCATCAATAATCGCAATTCTGTCGCATAATTGCTCTGCCTCGCCAAGGTGATGAGTGGATAAAAAAACCGTCTTCCCCTGCTCCTTTACAATACGCTCTTTAATGAATTCTCTTAAATTTTGTGCCGCACCGGGGTCCAAACCCTTGGTTGGTTCGTCCATAAACACAACTTCTGGGTCGTTCAGCAATCCACGTGCAATCGCCATTCGTTGTTTCATTCCAGCAGAATAACTTAGAAACCTATCATCTGCTCTATTTTTTAACCCAACAATATTTAGTAGCTCATCTACCCTTTTTTGTGCATCGTGCGAATAGAAATTATGAAGAGAAGCGAAAAATTTAAGGTTTTGTCGCCCGGTGAGTCTCCAATAGAAACTTCGTTCATCGGCAGTGATAAAACCAGTAGATTCCCTGACCTTTCCACTATTTTCTGCGATGTTATACCCGTTTACGTATGCAGTTCCTTCTGTGGGTAAAATCAGCGTGCATAATAACTTTATAAGCGTGGTCTTGCCAGCTCCGTTTGGTCCGAGAATACCAAACAATTCCCCTTTTCCGATCTTGATATTCACCTTCTCTACCGCCGTTATCTCATCTTTTCTAAAGGGATGCATGAGAAAGTCGGTAAATCCTTTTTGCAGTGTGAACTTCTTCGTTAGGTCATACGTTTCAATAAAATATTCCAATATAGTTCATCCTCCTATTTGTTTTAATAATCACAAATTGAATTTTAAATAAGTTTATGTGAATAATAAATATTTAAGAGGCAATTGTAAACTAATTTTCTCATAATGCTGAAGTAAATGTAATATTAAAGTATTTAAATAGCATTAAATATTTCCATTATGAAGGTAGATATTAAAAAACAATAGGAGGTGAGATTAAAAAAGATGATGAAAAGAAAAGCGGCTGTTGTGGTCTTAGCAATATTCTTGTGTAGTGTATTCGCTGTAACTGGTTCGGCACAAAAAAGTATTGTCAGCGATTATCCTGGGTTAAAACCGTTAGTTGACTTTGTTGGGGAAGAGGAATTGTCGGTGCTGGATTTAGTAGGGTTCAAGGCTGCAGATAGAGCAATGAATGATTTGCAAGTTAGCAAAGGAGACTCAAACATTCTGGCACTGACAGACGCGGGGTATGTGCCCATGATAGGCGATTATACCACGGAAAAAGCGCTTGATGGAGTAATGCTAACCAGTGGTGCTTCTCGAGGTAAAGCGAATTTAATAAATGTGCATAAACCCTATAATGCCCCTCTCTGGTTCGCCTTTTTCGACAAGGAGAGCAAAGATTGCGTTTATCTCGAAGCCGATAGCGAAGTTCTTAAAACTTATCTGGACAGAGAGAAGACAGAAAGAGAAGCGGCTTTACGCGATTTCATGAACCTTAAGGACGAGGAGATTTTCACAGGGATTGCGAAAGAGAATATAGATGCGGATAAGCTGCTCAACGACCCAGAACCGTGGCAGGAGAAGATGGTTGCAAAGGTATTCGGGGGAAACGAATTCAGCTTGATTACGTTGTGTAATGTTTGGGCTAAAGGCTTACCGAATGATTTCCTTAAAGTAGCTGAGCTTCATGACCATATCTGCCCCGGACTGACAAGTGGTTATCTGATAGCGGAATACGTGAAAGAGGAACTCCCCTCTTCAAATCCCAGGAAAGAATACACGGTCATAGCAATTCCGCCCTGGTGCAAGGACGATGCGCTGATAATAATCTTTGAAACTAACGTAGGGCATAAGCGGACATTTGTAAAGTGGCTTACCAAAGAGCAAAAGGCGGCACTCCCAAAAGAGGCGAAAAACGTTGCCAACATAATTATTAAAGAGGACCTGAAAACGGGGGAGAGAGAAGGAATAGTTGTGGCTTTTGACTGGGATAAGGCATTTCAAATGTGCGGTGATGTAAGTAGTAAAGACCTCAAAGCTTTTGACACCTATCGGTGGTGGTATATGAGGCTAAAGATGGACCTCTTTATGATGGATTACATAGACAAACCGGAAACTTTCGTTTCGACACTAAAAAGGTTTACAGTGGAAAGCCCCGGAGAAATAGAAAAGCTTAAAAGCGCTGGTGTAAATCCGTTAGTCGAGCTGGGCATCATGCCAGAACCTGGAACTACACCGACACCAACAGAAGAAACGCCGTCAATCCCAGGACTCGCTGTCATAGCAGCCATAGCCATAGCAGGTGCGCTTGTGTATGCATCGAGAAGAAGAAAGACATGACATAACCCGCTAAGAAAGTTAAAAATCGGGGAAGCGAGAGGTAAACGTAACTTTGCCTTCCGCCTCCTTCCTTTCTTTTTTTCGTAGAAATATTAATTGTAACAGCTACTACAAAGGTGAGGTGAAAAATGAAAGGGAGGGGTGAAAAGAATCCTTTTAGAAAGAATATAGAAGAATTAATAGAAAAAGGAGACTTAAAAGGACTACTTGAAAAAACTGGAGAATTCCACGGGCATTTCTGCCCCTATTCTGCATGCGGCGTTAAGGCGGGCTATATTGCCCTGCGTGAACTGGGGATAAAAAATACAGGCATGAAAGATTTTGTAGCGATTGTTGAGACCAACAATTGCTTTAGTGATGGTATTCAAGTCGTAACAGGCTGCACTTTTGGAAACAAAGCTCTTATATTCAAAGATTACGGAAAAACTGCGGTAACAGTGGCAAAAAGAGATGGCACAGCAATAAGAATCGCTCTTAATCCAGATTTTGTGGACGCTCTTACGAAAAAATATCCTGAAAACTGGTCATTGTTTGAAAAAATTGTTGTCAGGAGAGAAAAAGCAACAGAAGAGGAAATGGGGAGATTAAGGCAGTTGTTCACCGAGATGTCCTTCGAGATGCTGGATGTGCCAGAGGCTAAAATGTTCAGAATTGCGCGTAAAACGATACGGTTGCCTGAGTATGCTTCGATACCCCATCCGGTATTCTCATCAACAAAATGCTCTGTTTGTGGTGAAAAGGTCCTTGAAACGCATGCGAGAGTGAAGGATGGTAAGGCAGTGTGCATTCCATGCTCAGGTAATGAGTAAACCACAAGATTTCACAAGATAGACACAAGAAAATTAACCCAATAACTGATGTGAGGTCTCAGATGCAAGATCAAGATACAAAGTTAATCTGTATCTTAAACCTCGATTATTCTCGTGAAAATCTGTGTAATCCTGTGGTTAATAACGTTGCATCTGTGGCATTTGCGCTCTTCGTTACCTGTCCAGCCGCTTTCCGCTCTAATTCATCGTGCGCTTTTTGCGGTTCTCCACTGCCTTCTCGTGCTCGGCGATATCTTTGTTCTTCACATGCCTTATTTCCGAGAAATAACCCTTCTAATAATACTAATCAATCTAAAATCAGAATAATACATAAATAAAAAATAGATAAAAACCGAAAGTATTAAATATACCTAAAATATAAATAATAAATTGGAGGTATATACCAAAAATGTGCGCACCAATAACAGTAGCGGCAGTGGGTGGAGTTGTCGCTGTTCAAGCGATAATAGCGACTAAAATCATAGGTGCTGTCGTTCTCGGCAGTATCTTTGTTGCGAACTTCCTTCACCCACTAAAAAGGCTAAACCTTGGAAAGGTGGAGGAGTAAGCGGAACTCCGCTTTCTACTTCTTCCCCTTTTTTATTTTTTCCCGAAAATGTTCAAGGGACTGTTCAGTTATCTGACATTGCAAATCGAACCTACCAGGAAATGTAATTTGAACTGTAAAATGTGCATGAGAAGAAATCTTGAAGGACCTGTTGGTTCCCTCTCCCTGGATAACTTTAAGAAAATAGTGGATTCGTATAACTTTCGTTACGTTGCTCTGCACGGCTGGGGCGAGCCTCTTTTGAACCCGGCGTTATTTGAAATGATAAAATATGCAGAAGCTAAAGGCGTGCATACAAATCTTACTACTAACGGAACGCTGATAGAAGAAAATATCGGTAATATTTTCGACTCAGGTCTAAGAGAAATCGCTTTCGGGATATACGATAAAGAG
>JAGLZV010000146.1 GCA_023131215.1 Candidatus Methanophagales archaeon
TCTTACTGAAGACCATACCTAAGCTGGAAAAGCTGATAAGCGAAAAGGAGGGGCTGGGCACAGAAAAGCCAAAAACGTATCTTGACATCACTATATACGAGGAGAATTACGATAAAATTCCGGACATGGTCAAACTTGCTAAAGAAGCAGGAATAGAAGCAGTTATTCTGCACAGGCTTTTCAACGTTCATAAAGTAGACCCTGATATAAAATATATTTCGAAAAAAGAAGAGGTGAATTTATTCCATGAGGTGAACAAATTAAAAAAGGAGTTGAAGTTTGAGATTTATTTGCCCAAGAGGCATTCTTTACCCTGTCGAATCGTTAAGTATAGCGTGTTTGTCACTTGGGATGGCGGAGTAACCCCCTGCTGTTTCCTGCCAGAATTCTATAGGGGAAACGTGCTTGAGAGTGAGGGAGGAATTGGTAACATTCTGAGGTCACAGGAATATAGAGGGTTTATTAAAAACATGGAGGAGCATCCTGTATGCGGCAAATGTGGGTGGTGAAAAACCTTTCTTTAAAAAAGAAAGCTTTACCAAAGAAAAATTATATACAATAAAAAGATGACAGAGAAAAAGGCTTATTTTGACGTGTATGAACTCGGAATGATAGCCTTGTGCGCTTTTGCCAGCGCTATGCTAAATACCTATCTTCCAATAAAAACGTTTACGGAATATCTTAGCATACCAGGACCTGCAGCCGGAATGGCATTATTAGGTGGTTTTATCTTTGTATTTTGGGTGGCGTTAGCGCATGCGATTATAAAAAAGAGATATGCCGGAATAGTCACTTCGCTTTTAATAGCTTCTTTTTGTCTGCTTATAGCTCCGTGGTATGGAGTTGTTTCACCAATTTGGTTTGGCGTTTATGGAGTTATAGCTCTACTTTCAATGGGTATTTTCGTGGAATTAACAGGAGCTAAGTCTGGATTTAGAGGCGTAATTGGAGGGGGTATAGGGAATTTAGCGTGTTTAGGGATTACATGGGTAGCTATTGGAGTTCATGCAGGAGTGTGGGTACCGCCAAAATACGTGCCAATTCTTATCCTTGCCGCTTTTATTTCCGGATGTGTAGGGTCGTTAATAGCACATTTGATTGCAAAAGGAAAAGAGAGAAGAAAAGAGCAATTCTAACTCCGAGATTTGAGGTTTGTGTGAATAATGAATGTATATCGTTGATATTATATTACATTTTGGCTTATCATAACCGGAAGTAAGAAAAAATAGAAAAATTTATATATATACTCAATAATAAAATCATAATGTAGCATCTTTAGGAACAAAACAAAAAAAAGGTGAGATAAAAAATGGAGGTAATAAAAGGAATATTCGGGAAAGCGCCGGAAAGGGACACCTTTGGTAAATATCAAAAAATAGGAGGTAAAGAAAAATGAAAAACACGACAAGGCATGTTATTGGGATAGCTATAATAATCTTGATGGTGTTAGTTTCATGGGCTATCATTGACACGCTGGGAACAGAGAGATATAACAATTTAGGAATAGAAGAATATCAAAAAGGAAATTACGACAAAGCGATTGAGTATTTTACCGAGGCAATAGAATTAAACCCAAATAATGCCATAGCATACCACAACCGGGGACTGGGTTATCTCAAAACAGGAAGTAAGTATACACCAGAAGGAAGAGCTTCGCTCGAAAAGGCTATTTCAGATTATAGTAAGGCAGTTGAATTAAAGCCTGACTATGTAGAGGCTTATTATCACCGGGGAATCGCTCGTATTGAATTCATTCATTTTTACGACAGCCCTTTTGGCCAGGCAGAAAATGAATTGTTCAAAGAGGCGCTTAATGACTTTAACAGGGCTCTTGATTTAGATGAGACGTTCTACCTTTCTTACTCCGGGATGGGAAACGCTTATGATAGATACGGAAAATTCGATGAGGCGGTAAAATGGTATAATAAAGCCCTCGAGAATGAAGAGAAGATACTACAAAAAAGGGGCAAAGAAGCTTTAGCAGCCATATACTATAGTAGGGGAAGGGCTTATCAGCGAGTTGAAGATCCGCAAGCAATTCAGGATTACGAAAAATCATTAGAATACGACCCAAACCTCGGTACCACTCTCGGTCACTTAGCGGGTATTTATTCGATCATTGGAAAATATGATGATGCCCTCGAGTTATATGATAGAAGTGTCAAGATCAAGGAAAGCATGCCTGCCTTGGGCCTGTACGACTTCCATACGTGGGAAGGCAGAGGAAAGTGCTACTATAAACTTGGAGAATACGAGAAAGCCATTCAAGATCTCAACAGGGCGAAGGAAGTAGCGCGCCGACCTCTCCCCGAAGCGCATCTGTATTTAGGTAAGATATTTTCGATAACGGGCGATGAAGTAAAAGCAACAGAACATTTTGACAATGCAGTAAAAATATGTAGCCAGAACATTGAGAAAATTGAGAAAGGTGAAGATGTATGGCTGTATCCTACCCAGGTGTATGCTTTATACAACCTAAGAGGGCTTGTTTACCTTGAGCTTAGGGAATATGATAAAGCGATTTCAGACTTTGAAAGAGTAGTACAGTTGAGCCCGAAGAACTTTCCAAGAGGTCATACCTACTATCCGGTAGAGGGGCGTAAGAACATAGGTATTGCATATTCGAAGATGGGAGACAAGGAAAAAGCAAAGGAGTTTTATCAAGAAGCGCTGAGTATAGTGGAGGAGCGAGGATTACACTTCACCAAGAATGAGATAGAGGGACTGCCAAAAGAACTATGATAAAAAAATTAGGAGGTGATAGATAAAAAATGAAAACTACAACAAGGACAGCAATAGGGATAACCCTGATAGTACTGATAGGCCTGACTTCATGGGCTCTCGCGGGCACGCTGAAGGAACAAAAATACATCAACTTAGGGGAGGCTGAGTGTCAAAAAGGAAATTACGAAGCGGCAATAGCTCTTTTCAGTGCGGGGATAGACTTAAACCCGGACAATCATTACCTGTATAACGACCGTGGATTAAGCTATTTAGAGAAAGGAGACAAAGACGAGGCGATTTCCGATTTCTCTAAAGCCATTGAATTGAAACCTGATTTTGCAGAGGCATATTACAATCGGGGACTTGCTTATTTTAAACAAGGAAGAGGAGCAGGCTATCTTCCAAACGCAATTTCTGACTTTACCAAAGCCATAGAATTGAAATCTGATTATGCAGTAGAGGCATACTACAACCGGGGGCTTACTTACAACAGCCACTACAATCGTGGCAGCAATTACGATAAAGATGATACAACAGACTATCATGCAAAAGCAGTTGCAGATTTCGATACGGCACTTGCGTTAGACCCAACGTATGTACTTGCGTATGCAGGAAAAGGAAATGCAGCTTACCGGAATAAAGAATACGCTAAAGCAGTAGAGTACTTTACTAAAGCACTTGAATCAGAAAATCAGATAATACAAAAAGCTGGCAATAAAGGTTTAGCTGGAGTATATGCGAGTAAAGCAAGAGCTCTTAAAGCAGCAGAAGACTACGATAAGTCAATCGCAGATTATAATAAAGCATTGGCGTTAGACCCGGAACTTGGGACGGCACTCGGTCATCAAGCATCTAACTATCTGATTGTTGGAGAGTATTATAAAGCTATTGAACTCTACGATACAACAATCGAACTATACAAAAACGACCCAACATACAAGCATATGTATAGCAAATACCAGGGCAAAGGAGATTGTTACTACAACCTCGGAGAATATGACAAAGCAATTGGGATGTACGACAAAGCAATTGAAGAATGCGCAAAGAATTATCCTTCCAGGGCATATCGCATATACGCTGGAATAGGAAATGTGCATTTGGCACTCGAAGAATACGACAAAGCGATGGAAAATTACAACAAAGTGATCGAATTGGCAGAAAAAGAAGACAGTTATGTAGCGAATGCATATAAAGGTCTCGGCACCGCATATAAGGAACTCGGAGAAAAAGCAAAGGCAAGAGAAGCATTAGAGAAAGCGAAAGCGTTGTATGAGGAATACGGAGAGGAAGGACACGGAAAGAGCGAGAATATAGAGGAGATACAGAAACTGTTGAGTGAACTGTGATGCCATTTTTTAGAGACGGATGTAACGGGATAAATGGGGTGTGGGATAAAAAATGGGTGGGGATAAAAAAATAGGAGGTGAAAAAGAAAAAAAATGTGCGCACCAGTAGCCGTAACCGCAGGCGCAGTACTTACTACGGGGGCTCCAATGCTAGTAGGCTATGTAGTAGCCTTGGTGGCATTAGTGGGTGTATTGGCGGCAAACTACCGGGGCAGTTTAAAGAAACTGTTCTCAAAGGAGTAAGCCGCAGCAGCGGTTATCGGCAATAAGAAGAACATTCAAACCTTGGAAAGTGAGCGGGTAACCGCGATCACCTTCTCACTTTCTTTTTATTTTTTAGTTATGTTAATTCAATTCAATAACATGCTTGAGAAATTAAAGATAAAGAGGATATATAGTTACCTGATACTGCAGATAGAAGTTAGTAGAGCCTGTAACCTCGACTGCCGGATATGCATGAGAAAAAACCTCGAATCAAATGCAGGGTTTATGCCCTTTGACGATTTCAAGAAGATTCTTGTGTCTTATAATTTCAGAGAGGTCGGACTGCACGGTTGGGGAGAGTCGTTATTGAATAAAGAAATATTTCAAATGATAGAGTATGCGAAAAGGCAAGGGATAAGGACGAGCCTTACAACCAATGCGACTCTTGTTGGTAAGAATATTGATAATATTCTCGATTCGGGTTTAGATGACATCGCTTTTGGTTATTACGACATGGACATTTTGATGAAGAGCATAGAGAATGTCGAAGACCTGATAATCGAGAAGAAAAACCGGAATTCCAAACTAAAGACGTATCTTGACATCACTATACACAAAGACAACACTGAAGAAATCTTTGATGTGATTAGAGAAGGACGTGAAATAGGCGTGGATGTGGCTATACTGCATAGATTATTCAACGTTTACAACGTTGATAAAGAATTTGAGACTCTAACAAAAGAGGAAGAAGAAGAACTGTTTGAGAAAATAAAATGGTTAGAAAGGGAATTAAATTTCAAAATTTATATGCCAAAGAAACACACACTGCCATGCAGAATAGTTAAAAACACGATTTTTGTTACTTACGATGGCAAAGTCACGCCTTGTTGCTTTTTACCGGAATTTTATATTGGAGAGGTGGAGGAGGGTGTGTGGAATGTTTTAAGATCGAAGGAATACCGGAATTTTCTCGTTAATATGAAGAATCATGAGGTGTGCAGTAAATGCGTGTGGTGAAACCAGAAGAAAATTTATCGCTAAGCGAATATATTTATTCTCTTAGATTCTACATCTTATTCGTTTCTATTCTATTTATTGGTTCCATTATCCTGGGGTATGTTGGTTTTTTCGGTGGAACATTTAGTCGGCCGATGGGCAGGCTTCAACAGCTTAGTGAGGTTGTAGAAGATTTCACGGTACACCCTGTGGGGCTATTTTTTTTGGCATTTGTGTTGATATTATTAAACAACGCTCTTACATGCTTCCTTAACATCGTATTAGGACCTCTGTTAGCCATTGCTCCTTTAGCTTCGGCGGTTTTCAATGGTGGTTTGATTGGATGTCTTGCGCAAAAGGAAGGGCTGATTATCTTTGTTGGGATATTACCTCATGGTATCTTTGAGATACCAGCCCTTTTATTAAGTGCAGCGATTGGGTTGAGAATGGGGCGAGAGATTTTGAAAAATAGAATGATGAGGGATTTAAAGGG
>JAGLZV010000147.1 GCA_023131215.1 Candidatus Methanophagales archaeon
GATTAGGCTACGAGGCACACTCCCCACAAGCCCTAAAAGGGCTTAATTAACACAGATGATAAAAATCAACAATGTCAAACTTAAATTTAAATAAGTCCGCGTAAATCAGTGTAAATCCGTGTCTTTAATAGAAGGAAGTTATACTTTATATACAACAAGAAATCTTTTCTTAAAAGTTTTAAATTTTAAAGAAAGTGTTTTTATAGAGGAAAAGCAATATAATTATAGGGTGGTGTTGTAGAGAGATGACGAAAACAAAAACAATCGAGGTTGTGTATGAAGATGGTGTGTTTAAGCCGCTGGAGCCAGTGGAGATGAAGGAAGGGACTAAAATTCCAATAAAAATAACAAAAAGAGATTTACTAAAAGAATACAGAGGAGTATTGGGAAAAGTTGACGAAAAATTGTTGAAGAGGTTTGAACTTGAGGCAAATGATATTCATTGATACAAATGTCTTTCTCAATTACCTTTATGAAACTTCTCTCACTGACAAAGCCGAGAATATACTGAGTATGGAAGAACTTAACACATCTGGAATAGTTATAGACACTTTTCGTTATCGCAAGGACAAAAGCATTTGATGAACTTAGGGCTTGCCAAGAAATAAGTTGATGAGTTTATTCTATTAATGAATAGGTATAAACTACTCCCAAACGACGCTTTAATCGCAGCAACGTGCAAACACTATGAAATCACAAAAATAGTAGCGACTTTCGATGCTGATTTTGAAAGAGTTGATTTTCTTGAGGTAATTGCACTATAAAGAGGAAGAGTGTAAATTTTATTTTTTTTTGTTCTTTTTTGTTCTGATTATAGTCATTCCGAAAAGTATTAACCACAAAATTACACAGATTTTCACGAGAAACATTTCTTTAAGAAAGAAAAGCTTTACCAAAAGAACTTATTTGGAAAAGAAAAGTTTTTATAAGGAAAAGCAATAGAATTATATGAGGTGTTGTCGCAATGCAAAAAACAATAGAGGTTGTGTATAAAGATGGCGTGTTCAAGCCGCTGGAGCCCGTGGAGATGGAAGAAGGGGAGAAAAGGAGGGTACTAATAGAAGAGGGGCATTTTGAAAAGTTCTTTGGAATTTTCAAGGATAAAGAAATCTCAGTTGAGGAAGAGAGAGATTTAATGATCAGTGAGCGAGCATGAAGGTATTTATGGATACTTCTTTCTTTGTTGATTTTTTCAGAGGAAAAAAAGAAGCGAGGAAGATTTATGAGCAAATAGTTCATGAAGAACTTTACACTTCCCTGAATGTGCTTGAGGAAACAACTTACATTTTGATGAAACTCAAAGCTTCTGATTTAACGGGGATAAAAAAACACTATGATTTGATAAAGGAGCTAAAGAAAAATGAAAAGGTGTATAGGGATTGTTTTAATCTATCTAAGGACTTTTTCTATTCTCTATTAAAGTGGAGTGTTAAAGTTCTTCCCATAACTCTTTCATGGGACGACGTGCTGGAAGTTATGGAAAAATATCGCTTATTGCCAAACGACGCTTTAATCGCAGCAACGTGCAAACATTACGGAATCAGGAAAATAGCTACATTTGACCCTGATTTTGATAGGGTAGATTTCTTAGAGGTGGTTACACCGGAATGATTTTATTTTATTTCCTTTTATGTTCTGATTAATATGAAGGTAAGGTATCTGCTCAAAATTCGGTGGAATTTTGACCAGACATTGAAAAATGAAAATTGCAAAGTGCAAAAGTCAAAATAAACCTTTACCAAAGAAACTATTAATTTTTCTTTTAGCACAGGTTTTCTTTTTTCAAAAAAGAAAAAGTGTGTTTAAAGTCAAAATTAGTCTTTTCCATCCCTATTTTGTATTTTTCATTTTTCATTGTATATAAACTATAACTTCCTTCTATTTAAGACACGGATTTACACGGATTTACACGGATTTTTTCTTTCTTTTCATCTGTGTTAATCTGTGTTAATCTGCGTTAATCTGTGTCAATAATTTATTTATTTGCATTCTGCATTTTGCATTCAATTGCTCGAAATCCCCCCAGATTATGAGCGGGTATTGTATTGATTGTAGGAGAACCAACGAAAAATCATATCGTATTTGTTTGTATAGCTAATATAAAATAAAAAACCACGAGATTACACAACACTTTTTCTTTTTTACAAAACACTTTCTTTTAGAAAAAGAACCTGTGCTAAGAAAACAATTCTTTTGGTAAAGCTTTTCTTTTAAAGAAAAGGTTTGTGCTAAAAGAAAAACGAACATGTTCTTTTGTCAGTGGTTGGGTATCACGCTTTTTATTTTTTGCGCAAAAAGGATAAAGAAATTGATTTTGATGATTGCTAAAAGAATTTTATATTTGAAATGATAAAATATAAGAAGGAGCGTAATGAAGATGCAAAAAGCGATAGAGGTAGTGTATGAAAAGGGGGTGTTTAAGCCCTTGGAGCCCGTGGAGATGGAGGAAGGGGAACATGTGAAAATCAAAATGGA
Organism: Candidatus Methanophagales archaeon; assembly: GCA_023131215.1. Taxonomy (GTDB): domain Archaea; phylum Halobacteriota; class Syntropharchaeia; order Alkanophagales; family Methanospirareceae; genus JAGXOS01. The sequence goes on from JAGLZV010000147.1 coordinate 2,476, forward strand.
AGAGAAGAAAAGGAGAGAAATTGATTTTGAACCGATAAAACTAAAGAACAAAATCTCCATCAAAAAAATAGAGGAATTGAGGAGTGAACTATGGTCGTCCTTTTAGATACTGCTTTCGTTCTTAGCCTGATTTTGGAGACAGATGAAACGGATATTGCAAGGAAATATTTCAAAGAAACAACGGATTCACTCGTCATAAATAAAAGGATTATATAAAAAAGAAGGGTTATGAGTTTGCTAAAGACTTCCTGGAAAGACTTCATAAGTTATTCGAGCTTGTGACGCTGATTGATGACACGAAAGACGCAAACTTAGTCAGAAGTGTCGCAGAGGAATACAGATTGCTTCCAAATGATGCATTAATCGCAGCAACATGCAAACAATACGGAATTAAGAAGATTGCCACTTTCGACCCTGATTTTAAACGAGTTGATTTCCTTGAGGTAATTACACTATAAAGAGGAGGAGTGTTAATTTTATTTTTTTTTGTTCTGATTAATATGAAGGTAAGGTATCTGCTCAAAATTCGGTGGGATTTTGACCAGACATTGAAAAATGAAAATTGCAAAGTGCAAAAGTCAAAATAAACCTTTCTTTAAGAAAGAAAGCTTTACCAAAGAAACTATTAATTTTTCTTTCTTTTCATCTGTGTTAATCTGTGTCAATAATTTATTTATTTGCATTCTGCATTTTGCATTCAATTGCTCGAAATCCCCCAGATTTTGAGCGGGTATTGTATTGATTGTAAGAGAACCAACGAAAAATCGTATCGTATCATATCACCCGAAAATCATGTTCCTGTTTATATTGCAATAACATTCAATTTGTGTAATCAGTGGTTGGGTATCGCAGAATTTAGGTATTTGGTAAAAGAAGTATTATATAGTGGAAAGAACAATTAATTATTGGAGAGAATATGAATGATAAGAAATGGTTCAGGGAGCATTTAGCTCAACTAAGAGAAAAGTATGAGTCGAAATTGGTATCGGTCTTAGATGGTAAGATAATCGCAATAGGCGATGACCTTGAGGAAGTAGCAAGGATAATCGAAAGAAAGAAGAGAACCGGTGAGATTAAGGGAACACCTTATACAGGTCGAGTGGGTGATGACATTGCGGCTGTGCATATTCCATCGGTGTATGTTTGAGGATAGATTCTGATGTCAGATTTCGACTTTGAAAACCATTATCCGCTGGTGAGGGTTTCTGTAATTAAAGAAGATGTCTCATTTCCAGTTTGGACTATTGTAGATACCGGATCACCATATACAATTATTCCAAATAGCATATTGAATAAACTTGGATTAGGATTTGAAGATGCAGTCACAATGATTACAATTCATGGTGTGGTTCATAAAGAAGAGTGTGTAGTTGAAGCACCGGCATATCTGCTTGAAATGCAAATTGGCGAAAAATCGTTGAAGAAAATGCTTGTTGTTGGATACGATTTTGATCCAAGGTTTGGATTGCTTGGGCATAACGCATTGGTAAATTTCCAACTGTTCATAGATTGGCATGAAAAGATGATCGAACTAAGAGGATAGCAAGAAAGAGCCGCTAAAAATCCTACTGGAGAATAGAAGATGGAAAGCGAAGGAAAGGGGATAAGATGAAAGGGTGAGTGTTAATTTTATTTTTTCTTTTTTCTTTTTATATATATAATGAATTTAAAAGTAAGGTGAAGAAGAGATGGAAGAATTAGATAGAGAGATTGAAAGGAAATTGCAGGGAACAGACCTCGTGAACGCCGTGCAAAAGGCAAAATTAAGGAGCACCAGATTATTGGAAGAGCAGGGAATTCATTAATGAGTTAATGAGAACTGAGAAATGAACCTCAAAACAGAGAAGGATTGGCAGTGAAGAAGTAGAAAAAGCGAGAGAGCTAAAAAGGGGAAAAAAATTTTTTATTTTTTGCACATCAAACAACTTTTTTACCGAAGGTAAAAAAAGTTGTTGGTAAAGCTTTTCAGTAAAGAAACTTATATTTTAATAATAAACAATTAGTGACAATATGATGGCGATAAAGATTAAGGAAGAGGCGATATCCATCGTCAAGTCAGGCTTGGCGATTGAAGAGAATATATTGAAAATAAGTTTAGACGAATATAAAAAGGATTTGGAGACTTTTGAGAGGGAATATAAAATGTCGAGTGATATATTTATTCAAAAGTTTGAATCTGGTGATTTAGGTGACGATGCAAAGTGGTTTGATTTTCTGTTCACTTATAGAGCTTATGAACATGTGAGAAAGAAGCTAAAACTCATAGAAGAGATACCGATATGATATGATATGATATGATTAGGGAGTATTTTAGCGAGGTGGAAAAGAAGTTGGAGGAGATTAAGTGGCTGATTAAGAAGAAAAATATCGAATTAAACTTAGTTTCCGAGGAAATGGGCATTATCAAAGGTAAAATCGTTTTTGTTAACAGCAATGTCTTAGACTTCAGGGAATTGGTATCGGAAGAACATGTAGATTATCGCTTTCAGTTTATGAATGGAAATAATAGATTAATCTACCGATGGGACAACGCACCACATCACAAAGAAATTGCATCTTTTCCATTCCATTTGCACGCTCCAGAAGGCGTTCGGGAATGTGACAAAGTAAGCTTGATCGAAGTCGTTGATATCATTAAGGCATTGATGACAAAAAGGGGGGGATTGAATAAAAAGGTTTTATACGAAAGAAGTCCACAAAAAGATAGAAGAGATTAGGTCAGAGCTTAAACAGAAAGCTACCGAGATGTATAAGCCAATCGGCCGGACTTATGTTTATGAAGGTAAGTAAACAGCACAGATTACAGGGATTGCGCAGATTATGAGCGGGTATTGATTGATTGTAGGAGAACCAACGAAAAATCGTATCGTATTTGGATTATTTACGAGAAACATATATAAAGGTGAGGTCAGACACAATGGCGAGAAGATCAGGTTGTTTATGAAGATGGTGTATTTAATCCGCTGGAGCCCTTGGAGATCCTGAGAAGACCAATTTAACAGTAAGGATACTATTGGATTTCTTTCCCAAAGAAAGCTTGACCAAAGAAACTTATATTTTTTAGTAAAGGGTTTTGCTTGCAAAAAAGTTTGAAAACGCTTTTTCTAAAAGGGTTTAATTTTAGCACAGGTTTTCTTTTCGTGGAAAAGAAAAAGAGTCAAATGGAGTTCGAGGAAATCAGGAAGAAAGTGGAACAGAATGAGTATGAAATTAGTTTTCATGCAGAGAAGGAAAGATACGCGGAGGATATAGCAATCTCAGATTTAGAAAACGTCATTTATAATGGCGAGATATTAGAAGAAAAAAGACCAAAGTGGATTAATGAAAGGAGAAGAAGTAAAAGTAGAAGTAGAGGAGATGAGGGAAATGCATAAGTATGGAGATTGTTCTTTTTGTGGTGGAAGAGTGAAAAGAGACAAAGTTGAATTGGTCTATCAATACAGAGGAAAGCTGTATATCTTCCAGAATGTCCCTGCGGGAGTTTGTGAGCAGTGTGGAGAAAAATACCTCACCGCAAAAGTAGCCAAGGAGATTGAACAGAGGATTCAGACAAAGGAAAAATGGGATAAAACTATCACCGTCCCGGTAGGTGTTTTCGCTGAAGAAGTGGCACTGTGAAAACAACGTCAGAAGTTCCTTTTAAAAAAAGTCCTCCTGAGCTTTGCTACAAGTTCTTTCACCGCTTCTGCGTGATCTACCACCGTTTCTGGTGGTAGCCAGTCCTCATAGAAATTCTGATGCAAAGCACCTGCGAGACTAAACAGCCTTATTAGCTCTGGGTCTTCAAGCTCTGTTCCCAGATTTGCTACGAATTTGTACAGTTCGCCATGAGATTTTATCTCTATGCCCCTCTTCGCAGCGACTACCTTAACGATTTCAGCCGCAGCACCCCATAGCTTTTCCGAGGCTTGAACGTAGTCCTTCCTCTTTATCAGCTCCTCTGCTTCATCGAGATATTTATTGTTTATAGTCATTCCAGTAACAAATTGCAATTAATAAACCACGAGAATTCACAAGATTAACACAAGACCAGAAATCTGAGATTTTTCTCGTGAAAATCTGTGTAATGTAATCTTGTGGTTATTTTTCGGAATGCCTATAATTTAAGGTAGTGTTCCACTTTTTCTTAACATACTATTTTATATAACAACTTATATATTTATCTTTATTATGCACAAAAAATCGCCGTTACTGGTCGCTGCATTCGCATGCATCAGCATCATATCACTATCTCTATTATTGTTACTATCATTATCCACGCCAGCACTCGCATCTGATGCCGTTTCATGCGTGTTCGGATAAGAGATTGACATTCTAACTATTGATACTTTTTATATAGCATAAAAGCGATTATTTTACCTGGTGAGCCAATGTATGATTCCAGATAATGAAAATAGTGTGGATCCTACGGTACAGACCAT
>JAGLZV010000148.1 GCA_023131215.1 Candidatus Methanophagales archaeon
TGATATTTACTGCCTTTGGATTTAACCTGTACCCTTTATGTACGCTCAAAAAGCAGGGTGCCGTATAGGATAGTGGTAGCTATCGACAAAAACCGAAAAAGGCAGGGATTTGAGCAGTTAGGTGGAGAAAAAAGGCCGAAAAGAGACGAAAAAACAGAAAAAATGAGCAAGAAAACATATTGGATTTCTAAGATTCTTAAAAGTGGAGTTAATCAAAATCCTCTACATATATTGAGGCATCGGTCTGGAGAGGCAAAGAGAAGGTTTTAACACTATTTTCAGCGAATAAATCAATAAAACCTTTTGAGAATATCACGCTCGAATGGGTATTAGAGACCGAAAAATTAGAGCCAAATACAGACTACATCTTGAAGATAAAGCCAGTTGATTTCGCGCGAATTGTACACATGAGATTCCCGCAAATAACAAAAACAACACCTGAAATAATACCAATACCACTAACAGAACCAGAAATAGGAAAGGAGGGATAAATATGGAACAGATGAAAACCTATATACTGTATGCGTTTGGAATATTGATGTGTGTGGCAGGCGTGATATATTTAGCAAGCGAGTATATAAGATACTTATCAGATGCGGGAAAGCTATTAATCCTCATATTAATGGTCATTATGTTTGCATCTTTTGGTAAATATTTTGAAGAGAGGGGGTTATGATGTTAGAATTTATTGTGACGATAGCGATAGTAATCTTTGTTATATGGTTAGTTTACAGAGCAAGCACAGCTAAGAGTGTTGGTAAAGAGATAAGAGAAGTGTTAAATCCTCATATAATCATGTATGGGCTATCTTGCGTTTCTGGTGTTTGTGCCTTCGCATTCTTTTTGTCCATGGATATATCGAAACCGTTCAAAATGGTGGTCAGCATAATTTTTGGCATGGCTCTTATATTCGTTGCAAATTGGATGCAAAAGAGAGGGGTTAAAAAAGATCGTGACGCCTAACTTACGGTGCACGGATGCCCCATTTTTCAAAATGGGGTGGACTGGTTGGAGCTTTAGGTTGTCTTCACAATCATCGTCAAATTCAAGTCCTTTTTTACTATCTTCTCATATTTCCCTTTTATATGCGGCTTTATTTTCTCCAAATCCCATATCCCCGATATTATCTCCCCTACTAACTCGCCATCGTCAAATACTCTCACCACTTCGTCATTGTCTGATACCACTACAGCCACGGCGTCTGTTTCTTTAGAGATAGAAGCGCCAGCCATGTGCCTGCTGCCAAAACCCATTGGGAGGTCTATATTCCGGGAACTTGCTTCAATATGCCTTGCTGCTGAAAGAACATATCCATCGCCACTAACAACAAAAGCGCCGTCCAGCTTCGCCAGCTCCTTTATCGTCCCCTGTATATCAGCATCCCTTATGTCCTTTATCTCCTTCGGGTAATTAGCAAGAGGGTCTAAAATTAAAGGCTTTGATTTCTTTAGCACTTTTTCTTCATCTCCCACCACAAACAGCGTCCCTCTTCTCGTCTTGTTTATACTTTGCCTTGCTATCCCCACCGCTATCTCTATCACCGTCTCCAACACCTCAGGATTACATTTTCTCCCCACCTTACTACAAATTCTCTCTGCCATTTCTATTTCCTATTCTACTCCACCAATAATTATTACTCCCCCTAACTTTATAAAGCTAAAGGGAAAATGGAGAATACGAGAAAAATAAAAACAAAAGCATATTCATATTCACCTTCGCATATAACCGGCTTCTTTGAGATCCGCGATAATAGAAATCCTTTGTATAAAGGCTCGGTAGGAGGGGGCATCGTATTAGAAGCGGGCTGTGTAACTGAAGTTTCTCACACTAACAATCTTCCCGTAAAGGCGAGAATAAAGATAAACGGCGTGGAAGAAGAGGCAAATACCTCTAAATACGTCGTCGAGAATTTAGCAGGAAAGTATAAGCACGAGGTCGAGGTTATAGTATCAACGGTTTTTGACGTGCCAGTAGGAGTGGGGCTTGGTGCGAGCGGTGCTGGTGCGCTCAGCACTGCTCTCGCATTAAACGAACTTTTATCGCTTGACATGACGCCGAACGAGGTAGCTCAAATCGCTCATCTCGCAGAAGTGGAAAACAATACTGGCTTGGGCGATGTAATTGCTGAGACATACGGCGGTGTAGTGATAAGAAAAAAGCCCGGTCCACCAGGAATAGGCATAATTGATAAGATACCACATAGAAAAGAGAAAATAAGCATAAGCTACGTTGTGTTTGGAAAGAGAGCCACAAAAGCCGTTTTGGTGGATGATTCTATGAAGAGAGGAATAAACGAAGCAGGTAGGGAAGCGATGAAAGAACTGATTAGGAAGCCGGATTTAGAAAATTTCATGCTCGTTTCGAGGAATTTTTCGTTACGAAGTGGAGTAATAAGTGATAAATGCAGGGATGCGATAGAGGCTGTGGATGCAGGAGGGAAAGTTGCGAGCGTAGCGATGTTAGGGGATACGGTTTTTGTTATTGGCAGCAGTGAAGCATTGGGAGAGTTTGGAGAAGTAAGAGAGAGCAGAATATCGGATGTGGGTGCAAGGGTTATATCTGCTCAAAATTCGGTGGAATTTTGAACAGACAGTGAAAAATGAAAAGTGCAAAGTGCAAAAGGCAAATTCGACAGGGCGGACATTCTGCTTGAGAAGGCGGTTTGTGGAGTATCGCGCTGCGCAAGGAATCGGGAAAGCGCGGCAGGTAAAATATATCGGGACACTACGTTTGATCGCTGAGAGATATCTTGAAGAGAAGGATTATGTGGGGCTAACCAGGGAAGAGCTCATAAGGATTGTAGCGAAGCATCCCAAAGTTATGAAGAAATTTCAACAGTATCTAAATGGAGATTAGCACCTTTCTTCAAGCGTAGAACTTCAGAAGCTTTTCATTACCTGGAGGGGAAGTAGTCAGACAACTTCTGAATAATCAAGCTGATCAAGAGCGACCGTTTTACCGGCACCATCCGCAGCATCAGTGCTGCGGAACTGTATTTTCACGGTTTC
>JAGLZV010000149.1 GCA_023131215.1 Candidatus Methanophagales archaeon
AGTAAAGAAATTAGGCGGTAGTTTTTCGGAGAGTCGAAAACTATATGGAAAGAAAGACGGCAGGAATATATACAGGGTGTCTTTTTCTGTCAGGTTACCGGCGAATATTTAAATATTTATTATATTATCTATTGTATTCTTAAGGGGATAAAAGAGATAAGGCTGAGAGAGGTACCGTTGAAAGAGGTGAAAGAGGAGATTTATCGTTATTTACTTCGAAATCCCGACTCTTATCCCTATGACATTGCCAATGAGTTGAGATTAGAGTTGTCCCTGGTGCATGAAGCTTTGATAGAGCTCAGAAAAGAGGGAAAAGCAGTGGAAGAAGAATAGAATGGCAATATTATACGATGTGGGAGATGGGATAAAGGGTGAAAAGATTTCATGTGAATTCAGAAAGGCATCAAAGCCAACCGTGATAAGAAAAACATCGGGTGCTGCTGATATACCCAGCGAACTTAAGGAAAGCTTAGTAGATAAGCTTGAGAGTGCTAAGACATTCAAGGAACTGTCAAAAGAGGCATACGAGGCGGGTAATCTTGAGTTGTCATGGAGATATCTGAGTGAGTCAAAGAATAAAGTTTAATCCTTTGAGAGCATAGTGGAAACAAGTGGAGAAATAAGCCCGGCAGACAAAGCAAGCTTCTTAGCTGACTCAGCGAAGATAAAAGAGAAGATAGATACACTAATTGAAGAGCTTGTACCCAGAGCACGAGTCCCCACACTAACGCCAATCGGAATCGCAGCACTTATGGGGTTATTGACCCTCATCGCAACGAGCACGATTTTAAAGAGGAAGAAGGGGTAAAACATTATTTCTCTTCTTCTTTCTTTTTTTTTATTTTTTATTTGATATGGGGGATGTTAACTTTAAGAAAGAAGTATAAATCCAATATGAAGTAAATAGTATTAGGAGGCGATGGGAATGAAAATACCGGGGGTAAAAAGACCATCAGGAGAAGTTTTAGCAAGGGTTCATTCTTTCAGTGATAAGAAGGGGATGATTGCGGTGATTGAGCCTGAAACTGGAGAATGGTTCTTAGGAAAGACTTTAGTTGAAGCGCTTAAAAAAGCAAAAAACAAATATCCAGACAAAATCTTTTATTCCATCCGTATTGGTTCACCCTTTGCCCACGAGCACAAAGGAGGGATTAGAAAGGTATGGAAGCCCTAATACAAGGTGATATCATAGACTTTATTCCTTTCTTCAATGTTAAGGTAGAAGAAGGAAACCTTCTTATAAACGAAGATGGTGATTTATCCCTAATTGTAGACACCGGCTTTAACGGTGGAATTGCTCTTCCTGAAGAAGTTTTGGAGGAAATGGGATTGGAATTGGCGGGTTATGATACTTTTAGATTAGCTACGGGTGAAGTGGTTGAATTACCGATGTTTTTGGGCAAGGTGATTATCAAAGATTTTGAGGTTGAAACATGGTTTATTCCAGGGGATTGGCTGCTTGGGATGGAATTTCTTTATGTAGCAGGGCGGCAACTTTCATTGAATTTTGAGGATGACACTGTTAAATTACGCCAATAAACTTTCTCTTCTTCGTTGTTTTTTTTATTTTTTAAACACCGGTATCGTTTCCCTTTTATGCTTCGAAGCTTCCGTCATCTGTTTTACTTTTTTCACTAAATCCCGGTTGCAACCACTAAGATCCCCACTTTCTAATGCTATGATGATTTTATCCAACTCATCATAACCCATTCCTATCTCGGATTCGTCTGTTTGACCTGCCCACAGACCTGCACTCGGGACCTTCTCTATTATTTCTTCTGGAATATCAAGCTCCTCTGCCAATTTCCTCTCTTCTGTTTTCAGCAAGTCGCCAAGCGGCAGTATGTCCGCAGCACCATCGCCGTATTTGGTAAAATATCCAATGGAAAGTTCGCTCTTGTTTCCTGTACCTACTACTAAATAATTGAGCTTGTTTGCGAAGTAATAAAGGCAAATCATCCTGAGACGTGGTTTCAGGTTAGCCACCGCAATGTCTATTTCTTCTTTCGCATCTCTACCGTATTCTCGTTCTTCTAAGGTGTTCAAAAAGAATTTGAAAATATCGGAAATGTCCATTTCCTTCGTCTCTATTCCAAATTCCTTTGCAACCATTCTCGCATGTTCCACGTCTTCTTTCGGGGAAAAACATGGCATTATCAAACCAAGCGTGGTATCAGGAAAGGCTTTTTTGCATAATACCGCAGTGACAGAAGAGTCGAGTCCGCCACTCATTCCCAGGACCACGCCTTTAGCACCTGCCTCCTTTACCCTTTCTCTTATCCATTCGCTTATTCTCGATGCCAATTCATTCATTTTTTGTTGTACATAAAGTATAACTTCCTTCTATTTAAGACGCGGATTAACACGGATTTACGCGGATTTATTTAAGTTTGACATTTCGAAAGTTGATTATTATCATCTGTGTTAATCTGCGTTAATCTGTGTCTATAATTTATTTTTCTCTTTTGTCCTCGAAAAATTTAAAACCTGATGGTTATATTTATAATTTGAATTTTATCAAACAATTTTCTTAAGGAAGAAATGATACTATTAAAAAAAAACATGCGTAAAATGAAAGAAAAAGGAGCAATTGCGATAATCCCCATAAAAGGGATGATTACGTCAGAGGGATCGATTTTCGGGCTCATGTCCGCATCTACTGAAGTAATAAAAGATATAGAGGAAGTAGAGAAGAAACGGAAGATAAAAGCAGTGATATTTGAGATAAATTCTCCCGGGGGGACGCCTTTTGCATCCAGGGAAATAGCAACCTGTATAAAAAATACTGAGAAGCCCGCAATAGCGTGGGTAAGAGAATACGCGGCTTCGGGCGCTTATTGGATTGCAAGCGCATGCGATGAAATTGTAGCAGATGAACTGAGCACGGTGGGCAGCATAGGGGCTATGAGCATAAGACCAGACATCGGTGAGTTAATGAAGAAGTTTGGCATAGACGTTGAGACGCTAAAAACAGGCATCTATAAGGGCTTGGGACTGCCGTATGAGAAGCCGACGGAAGAAGAAAGGGAGTTGATGAGGAAGGAATTGGATGAGATTCAGGCTACTTTTTTGAATGCCGTAGCGAAGAACAGGAAATTAGACGATGCAAAAGTAAAGGAATTATCTACCGGTAAGGTGTATTTAGGACGAGAAGGAAAAGAGATGGGGTTGATAGACCATCTCGGTGGGAAGGAATTGGCAATAAGAATAGCGAAGGAACGAAGCGGAATAAAAAAGGAGAAGATAATAGATTACGGCGAGAGGAAGCGGAAAGGGGTTTTGAGAAGGTTGATGGAAGAGATGATGAGGTGAAAATTTTTCTTGTGTTTGTTTAGCTCCTTTTATAACCACAGATTACACAGATTTTCACGAGAGCCTTTAAAGTTTGGTATCCTTCCATGAGCGGGTAACGGAAAAGAAGCTTTATTAAGGATGGAGGGCAATTAAATTTCCATTGTCACGAGGTTTTAAATATCCCAAATCTTAATCCTAAAGTAAGTAGTACCATGAAAATCTCGCACAGGATAATCATTGGCGATTCAAGACGGATGAAGGAAGTCCCAAATGAGTCAGTTCACCTTGTTGTCACCTCGCCGCCTTACTGGCAACTGAAAGATTACGGAGGCGAAAAACAAATTGGCTTTCACGATAGTTATGAGGAATACATCAACAACCTTAATTTAGTCTGGAATGAGTGCCACAGGGTTTTACACAAAGGCTGCCGTTTGTGCATTAATATTGGTGACCAATTCGCTCGTTCTGTTTATTATGGGCGGTATAAGGTCATCCCGATAAGAACGGAAATAATCAAGTTTTGTGAAAGTGCGGGTTTTGATTATATGGGTGCGATTATATGGCAGAAGATTACTACTACTCATACAACTGGCGGAGCTACTGTAATGGGCTCTTTTCCATATCCGAGAAATGGTATTCTTAAACTGGATTATGAATTCATTTTAATCTTCAAGAAATATGGGAATCCACTAAAGGTAAGCAAAGAAGTTAAGGAACAATCGAAATTAACGCAAGAAGAATGGAACCAATATTTTACTGGTCACTGGAATTTTTCTGGTGAGAAACAGGATAAACATCTGGCGATGTTTCCTGAAGAATTGCCGAGACGGCTCATTAAAATGTTTACTTTTGTCGCTGATACAGTTCTCGACCCTTTCCTGGGCAGTGGAACAACCTCCCTGGCAGCTAAAAATCTGTCGAGAAATTCAATTGGGTATGAAATAAATGAGGATTTCTTGCATATCATAAAGGAAAAATTAGGGATAAAGTATAGAGATATTTTTGAAGCAGCAGTGTTTGAAATAATAAAACAGGAAGAGACTGTAACTGATTTTGAGGAAGAGATTAAAAAACTGCCTTATATTTTTAAAGACCCGATAAAGTTTGATAAGAAGGTTGATCCTCGAAAATTAAGATTTGGTTCAAGGATAGATAATTCTTATTCTGAGAGAGAAGAATATCACTCTGTAAAGGAAATAGTCAGTCCAGAGATATTGATTTTGGATAATGGCTTGAGAATTAGATTGCTGGGGGTGAAAGAAAACCCGGAAAAGAATAGTGAGGCAATTCGATTTTTAAGGGACAAATTACGAGGACAAAAAGTATTTTTGAAGTTTGACACTATAAAACACGATGAAGAAAATAACTTACTTTGCTATCTTTACTTGGAAAATAAAACCTTTATAAATGCACATCTTATTAAGAATGGCTTAGCTGATGTAGATACCACAGATAGTTATAAATACAAAGCGAAATTTTTGGGATATAGTGGGCTAAGATAGAAAACAATGCCAAAAGAATGGATATTAAATCAAGCAAATATGAGATGGGGGTTGACGAGGAAAAATAAAGTAGGTCCCGTTTCGGAATTAATAAGAAAGTGTGCACCGAAATCGCTCAGCGAATGGGAAGGGCACTATTACAAAAATGGGTATCCGAAAGAGCATCTGGAAAACTTAGGCAGAAGACTCTACATAAAAATAACTGAAGTCTGCCAAGCGGAAATAGAAAGCATAGAAGAGCAAGATTGTATTGATTTTATCATTAATTTGGTAATCAATCGAACTTACGATGGCTACCAGTCTGAGATACAAACCATTTATGGGCAATTACAACAAGCTTTGGGTGTTAAAGTAGAGCCAGCTCCTGATGAATGGGACAGAGGATACAATGTTGATTTTTTCATTAAGGTTGAGGATAAATACATTGGACTTCAAATTAAACCCGCAGGTTACGCGTATATTACTCAAATCATCAATGAATTAGAATTCCAGAAAAAGACACATGAAAAGTTCACTACCAAATATGGCGGTAAAGTATTCTATATCATTTCGGTAAAAGAAGGGAAAAAGAAAATTATCCATAACCCCGATGTTGTCGAAGAAATAAGAAAAGAAATTGAAAGGTTAGAAAAGGAATGAACCTAAGAGAAGAGAGGGAAAAACCAAAGAGAATACCTTGGGACGAATACTGGATGAACATTGTCAATGACGTAGCGGAACGTTCAACATGCTTGAGAAGGCAAATAGGCGCTTTAGTGGTTAAAAATAACGTAATAATATCAACGGGTTATAACGGTGCACCGAGAGGATTCCCTCATTGTCTCGATGTCGGATGCAGACGAGATAAATTGAATATCGCATCGGGTGAAAGACATGAAGAGTGTGTGGGCGTGCATGCAGAGCAAAATGCACTCTTACAAGCAGGTAGAGACGCAGAATGCGCTACACTGTACGTAAACGCATTCCCATGCAAAATATGTGCTAAGCTGATAATAAATGCAGGGATAAAAAGAATAGTGATGTCCGGGGATTACAGCGATAAAGAAGGTCTGGAATATTTGAGAATGGCTGGTATAGAGCTCGTTTATCTTTGAACGCTGAGATTTCTGAGTTTATAATTCCAGCAGGGATCACATCAGAGAACTTCCTCCTCTCTTTTAAGAAATCCTCTCTGGAAATTTCTCCAGCAATGTAATCATAATAATAATCTTCCCTCCCATCCGCCTTAAGAGCATGATAAATCGCTCTTGTTTCCAGCGTCATGGATGCGTATTTATCCATTTCAATATGAGAGATAAATTCATAGCCAGATCTGAAGAAACCCTCTGAGAGTCCTCCTGCGCCTGCGAACATATCGAAGACTATGAACTCATCAGTCATATCCTTCATCTCCAAATGCTATAAAACCCATCAAAAACATTCATGATACTCTATCCCTTTCTCCCAGATTACATATAACTCCAGTATACCCGCATTGCGCATATACCTCCTTCTAAACACACACTCACTTCCCCTTAGCCTATTTCATTCCCTTTTTAATCTCCTTTGCCCTATATTCACCCATTGCCTCTCTTTCCTTAAGCTCTTTCTCTATCCAGCGAACACCCCACAGGTAATGTGCTGTTATTCCGATACCCCAGCCTATAAGCGGGTAAAAGAACCAGATATCTTCCGGAGATAAGAGGTTAATGACTATCAGCATAGCGTTAACCAGCACGTACACTACCAGATGAGTTAGAAAACCTCTTTTTTCATCCTCCGCCACTATTTCTCTATACGCCTTTTTGTATTCCTCCAATGATATTTCTTCTCCCATATTTTCTCACCACCCTAACAGTAATGATTGGGTTTTTAAATATTTTTCTCTCTGAGGTCTCAGAGCTAATCGTTTATTCAAATCAATACTGGCAATCACAGGTAATGGATGCCTCAACTTGAGACCAACCAGTATCCAGTCTTCTAATGTTGAGCGCAATGTCTCTTCACACTCCCGCAAAGTGGCACCGAACGCCACCACCCCTTTGCACGGGGGAATCCGCCCGAAGAATGTTCCGTCTTCCAGTTTGTCATAGACAGCATGTGCCATAGCCTGATCCACATATTCGGTAAGGATGAATCGTATTGTTATTGTCATTAAATACCTCCAATGTTTTATCTTTAAATAAAAATTTTCTTTTTGTAAAAAGAAAAGTTTTTTGAGAGAATTGAAAATATGGACTATTGGGACGAGTAACAGGAGCATAGAGGAGTTCTTAAGCTTGCTCGAGGCATACCAGATAGAAGTAATCGTAGATGTTAGACGATTCCCTACGTCTAAACACAAGCACTTCAAGCAGGAGAACCTGAAAGCGAGTTTGAATCACTGCGGCATAGACTATCATCACGTTACAGAACTCGGTGGCTACCGGAAAGGAGGCTACAAAAAATATATGGAGACAGAAGAATTTGAACGGGGTTTGCTTTATGTTGAAAAACTCGCAGCTTCAAAAAGAGTGGCAGTCATGTGCGCTGAACTTCTCTACACCCAATGTCATCGCAGGTTTATAGCGGATGCGCTTAAATTGCGTGGGCACACTGTAATACACATAATAAACGCAAAAAAAAGCTACGAGCACAAAGGCAAAAACGATAAAGATGTGCACAAGAGCAAAACTCTGGATGAGTTTTTACATGCTCCGCCGGGGATTTGAACCCCGGTCGTGGGCTCGAGAGGCCCGCATGCTTGGCCGAACTACACCAGCGGAGCATCAATTCAAACTTTCTTCATTGTACATAAAGTATAACTTCCTTCTATTTAAGACGCGGATTAACACGGATTTATTTAAGTTTAACATTGTTGATTTTTATCATCTGTGTTAATCTGCGTTAATCTGTGTCAATAATTTATTTGAAAAAAGTTTTATTCCAGCTCCTTAAACTTTCGCTCAAGGAATGCATCGCATATCTCATCCGGGTCGCCACGCATCACAATCATTCCTTCATCAATTAATATCGCTTCGTGTGTAAGCTTTCTGATTACGTCAAGCTGATGGCTCACGACCAGAATGGTCGTGCCGAACTCACGATTCAACTCTTTCAGCGAATTCGTTACAATACGCAGCGAAATCGGGTCTATGTCTCCAAAAGGCTCATCCAATAGCAGAATTTCACAGTTTGAAGCCATAAGAGCGGCAATTGCAAGCCTTATCTCCTCTCCTATGCTCGTCTCAGAAATGTAACGTGTAAATATCTCTTCAGGCAGGTTCACTGCTTTAAGGTATGGTTTAGCAGCTTTAAATGCCTCGCTCGCCGGGAATTCGGGAAACAGCTCATCCAGTACGTCCATCTCAAGCTCCAACTCCCTCAGTCTGCCCTTCGCCTCTTCCTCTGGTAAGTCCGCAAGCCTTAAAAGAACGTCGAGTGTGACGTCACTTATACCAAATTCCTTCGCTCTTTCCATCGCCTGTTTTACCATCTCAAACTTCTTCAACCCTATCTTTCGAGCAAATAGGTCTTGAACGAGCTGGTAAGGTGGCAGTGCGAACTCCTGATGAATAATACCTAACTTGCTTCTCGCTTCTATTGACCTTTTACCGTATTCTGCAATGTTGGCAAAGTCAACAGTCCCTATTCTTATCAGAATATGTCCTCTATCCGGCTTCTCAAAACCGCCCAATAACCTCATCAATACCGTCTTTCCCATTGCAGAAGGACCAACTATCCCAAGTATATCGCCTCTTGGAACTCTGATATTGATGTCCTGCATTTCAATCGTTCTCATCAATGTACGGTTCGTGACCATGTCATATTTCTTCCATGCGCCGTCAACCCAGACCAACGTGTCCTTTTCATTCTTTACCGGAGCTAACGGTTTTACAGGCTCAAGAGGAGCTAAGAACTTCTCAATTACGCTTTCCGTATCCCCTTCCTCTATTATCTTCCCTTTATCCATTATGAGCAACCTATCGCAAAGATACCTATGCACTTCTGGCATGTGCGAAACAAGCAAAATACTGATATTTGTTCTTTCCTTTATCCTTTTCGTCGAGTCGAGCAGTTGTTTTCTCGTCAAGGGGTCTGACATCGTGCCAGGCTCGTCAAGCAGTAATAAAGAAGGTTCTTTCGCAAGCTGTCGAGCAAGCAAAACCCTTTGTTTGTCTCCACCACTTAAAATCGTGTATAAATGATTCCATTTGTCTCTCAGCCCAACAAGGTCGAGTATTTTAAATGCCTCTTCCTTTAACTCCTCGTATTCATCCTCAAACTCCGGTACATCTTCAAAACCTGTCTGCTTTGCTCTCAGTCTCTTTATCACATTGTCTATCACCGAGATGTTATACAGCGCGAAAGACCGCTGAAGGTGAAAAGCAGTCTTCTGTCGAAGTTTTCTGTACTCCGACCAGGATGAATCAGGTGTTACCCTAACTCCATCCATTTCTACTACTCCTTCATCAAATCTCTCGTAACCACGTAGCATGCGAAGCAAAGTTGTCTTCCCTGCCCCACTCCTTCCTATTATCCCCAGCGTCTCGCCCTTTTCTACCTCGAAGGATACGTCATCCAGCGCTACCAGTTTCTTACCTATTTTCGACAATTCATACCGCTTACAGAGCCCCTGAACTCGCAGTGCTTCACCCATCTTTATCTTTATCTCCTCTTAATATATGAACATATATATCTATAAATCATAAATATTTTAATTCACCCTTTTCGCATGGTCAAAGTTAAAGTTGGTATCTGTGGTTTTGCCAGGTCGCAAGATATTGTATTTTTTTTCGCTCAATAGATACCAAAGGGGATATAAAGATGGTATGGGAACAAAGAGGGAATTGGAGTAAAAACACAATAGGAAAAATATGTGCGGAGCTTGACATCATTCATTGCGTGGACCCTTTCGTGGGTGACCCTGTTACTCCTGGTTTTGCTTATTTCAGGTTGCACGGGCTCCCCGCCGGGGAAAAGAATGTATCGCTATACCTACACGGAGGATGATTTAAAGGAATTATATGAGAAATGTTTGAATATGAACTTCTCAGAGGTCTATGTGCTTTTTAATAACGATACTATGTATGAAGATACGTTGAGATTCATGAAAATGGTGAGTGGTGAATCGCCCTCCCGAAAGATTGACTAATCGTGTCTCTAAGTGTTAACAGTTATGGGTCAACATATTCCTCAGGGCTAAGGACTAAGATGTCATGATTTCTACGCATTTCTTCAGGCTTAAAGTGTCTCGGATTTTTATGGACTAAGCAAATGGTTATCCCCCTTCTTTTTACCGCCATAGCAGCTTCTACTACATGCCGATCGTGTTCAGGTACAGAAACATTAAGCTCAATGTCTTCTGGCCTATACTGACACTTTTTAATCTTTTCCTTTAGCTCAAGAGGAGCAAATAACATTTTTAATATCCAATGTGATGGCCATCCCCTATTCTCGAGATTGGCTTCACATTCTTTTCTAATTCCTTTGGAAATTCTGAGAATATGACTAGGACGCTCCTTACGAGCCTCCAAAGCATTACGTGATGCATCACCAGCCTCTTTGCCTGAAGATTCAAGTATAGCTCCGATTATCACGCTTGTATCAAATACTACTTCCACCGGACGACCTTCAAGGTTCATTGGAAATTCAAGCCTCCGGCAGGGTATTGAACCATTCCTTTATTATCTCTCTCTCTGCCTCGACATAGCTTGGAATCCATCCTTCTACAATGCCTTTGTCCGTGAGATTCAATTTCTCTGCTTTTGTTCCTCTCTCTGTCTTCTTGAAGTGCCAAATAGCCACATCCTCGGGTTTCAACTCTCCATTTACAATAAGGGGCTTCAATGCTAGGATCAGGTGCTCGCTATGTGTTGTCACAATAACTTGCTTTCCCTCTTTGATAGCATCGGAAAACATTTTAGGCAGTTTTAATTGTGCTTCAACATGCAAGCTTATCTCCGGCTCTTCTATCATAATAACACTTCCGGGCTTACTCCAGAAGAGTTGAGTAATGATGGTCAAAATTTGTCTGGAGCCCTGGCTTGCAAGGGCTATATTAAGAAGGGTCTGAAGTTCAGGGTCTATATAATCTGCACTCAAAATTTTTTCGCCCCGCCAACCAGCTTTAATTTTACGCATACCAAAGTTTCCTGCCCATTTAATAATTTTTTCGCCTATCTCATCATATTCTCTTTTAGCAAAAATTAAAGATAAAATTTCTATTAATCCTTCTCCATGTGCTCCCACAAAATCGGGTTTAATAGGCCCGATTTCAACACTGGGTCCTATTTCACCTCTTATAGCAGATATAAAATAAAAATCCCTGGCACCAGTTTCTATCTTCTCTATGATTTTTTGTGCTTTGGAAGAAATTTCTTCGATTTGCTTTTCTTCAATTTCACTTGGCTTCTCCCTACCAATCACGTATTCAAAATAGACGGGAACTAATATATCCCGAAGGTCGCCCGCCGGACGTAGGGGTTTAAATTCTTCAGGATATAAAAATTTTGGCCCCCATGACGACTTCCCTACTTTCAAAAAACCTACTTCAATTAACTTTTCTCCATTTGTAAAAACAGCCTGGCGTATTTCTTTTTCTTTTGGCATAAAAGCGTACATATATCCAATGTCGTGATATTCTGCCTCTTTTGTGTGAATTTCAAAGGTTATAAATTTGCTCCAATCTTTCTTATGAGCTATGAAATCAAATAATGGAAAGTCAGAAGAAAGGGGATAGCGTATAAACGCTCCATATCTTAAACTACCTTCCAATGATCTCACAATGCTGCTTTCAAGCCTTGTAGTTTGTGCTAAAATTGCTATACTTTCAAGGACATTTGACTTCCCTGAAGAATTTGGACCTACAAATATAGTAAGAGGAGCAAGCTGAAGCTCTAATTCTTCGATGCTCTTGAAGTTCCCAATTTTTATCTTTGAAAGCATTAATACTATTTCGGTTTTAAACTATTTAAATATACTTTCATTCTTCATCCGCAACAAATAATCCACCAGCACCAGAGCAACCATCGCTTCTGCAACAGGAACTATCCTCGGGCATATACAGGGATCATGCCTGCCCTTTATCCTTATTTCTACTTCCTCCATCTTCTCCATATCAACGCTTCTCTGCGGCTTTGAAATAGAAGGTGTAGGCTTCACCGCAATTCTACATATTATCGGCTCCCCTGTTGAGATGCCGCCTAAAATCCCTCCTGCGTTGTTCGTTTTCGTTCTTATCCTCCCTTCCTGTTTACCGCCGAGATCACGGAGAGCGCCGAGATGACTTTCCTGACTCTCTGTGTTCTCTGCGGGCTCAGCGGTAATTATATAAAATTCATCGTTCATCTCGCTTCCTTTCATCCTCGCAGCTTTAAAGCCAGCGCCTATTTCAACTCCTTTTACCGCACCGATGCTCATCAAAGCCTTCACAAGCTCTGCATCCAACTTATCAAAGACAGGCTCGCCTAAACCTGCCGGAGCACCCAGCGCAATTACTTCTACGATGCCTCCTACACTGTCTCCTTCCGCTTTCACTTCTTTTATTAATTCTTCCATTCTCCTCGCAGCTTCTAAATCCGCACACCTGACTGCATTCTTCTCTGCATTCCTCCTTATTTCTTCTACTCCTACTTCTTTAGCTCTTATCCCTCCTATTTCCACCACATGCCCAAGGATTTGTATGCCACGACCCTGCGTTACCAAAATGCGTTTCGCTATCGCACCAGCCGCAACTCTCGCAACGGTTTCGCGAGCAGAAGCTCTTCCACCACCCCGGTAGTCCCTTATCCCATACTTCATCTGATAAGAGAAATCTGCTTGACCAGGTCTTGCAATATGCTTTATGGGCGCATAAGGACTTGAATCTACGTCTTTATTCCACACGAGCATAGAAATGGGAGTGCCAAGCGTTTTTCCTCCAAACAACCCGGACAATATTTTTACTTCATCTGCTTCTTTCCTTTCTGTTGTTATTTCACTTACGCCTGGTCTTCTCCTATCCAATTCGTGCTGTATATCCCCTTCTGACAGCACAATCCCTGCGGGGCAGCCATCCACGACTACACCTATCGCTTCTCCATGCGACTCACCCCAGGTTGTCACTTTGAACATCTTTCCAAAAGTATTGTCTGTCATGGTAAACAGAGTTTTATAGGTTCTTTTATAATTAAACCCTTTTCTTTATTACTTAAACATTCATAATTAATTCTAATCATAGCACTGAAATGAACGAAAACGAGTATGAAGGGGTGCAAGAAGAAGAACGTGAGCGGGTCATCGAAGTAAGTGTTGAAGACGAGATGAAGAGCTCCTACATAGACTACGCAATGAGCGTGATTGTGGGAAGAGCTCTTCCTGACGCACGTGATGGGCTAAAACCGGTGCATCGCCGCATCTTATACGGGATGCACGAACTCGGCGTCAGACACGATAGACCGCATAAGAAATCAGCGAGGATAGTAGGGGACGTCCTGGGAAAATACCATCCTCATGGTGACGTTGCCGTCTATGACACAATGGTGCGGATGGCGCAGGATTTCTCTTGCCGATACCCCCTAATAGACGGTCAAGGCAATTTCGGCAGTATAGATGGCGATGCCGCCGCCGCAATGCGGTATACCGAAGTGAGGCTGTCAAAAATAGCAGAGGAACTGCTGATTGATCTTGAAAAAGACACTGTCGCATGGAGTCCTAATTTTGATAACACACTGAAGGAACCGCGGATTTTACCTGCAAAACTGCCTAACCTGTTGATGAACGGTTCTTCTGGTATTGCTGTTGGAATGGCTACTAACATGCCTCCACACAATTTATCAGAAGTTGTGGATGGCATAATAAAAGTAATAGACGAGCCAGAGGTGAGTGTAGGAGAGCTGATGGCAGTAATAAAAGCTCCGGATTTTCCCACCGGTGGAATCATTTTTGGCTACGAAGGGATAAAAAATGCGTATGAGACTGGCAGAGGTACCTTAAAGCTAAGAGCAAAGGCTGAGATAGAAAAAAAGGCTAAAAAAGAGCGAATAGTCATACGCGAGATACCATACCAGGTAAACAAAAGCAAACTGGTAGTGGAGATAGCGGAATTTGCAAAAAAGTACAGGATAGAGAGTATTAGTGGGCTGAGAGACGAATCCGACCGCAAAGGAATGAGGATTGTAATAGAATTGAAAACCGGTGCTAATGCATCTATCGTTTTAAACAAGCTCTATAAACACACACAATTGGAAACCACCTTTGGTGTAATCAATCTCGCTCTGGTGAATGGCGAGCCACGAGTATTAACGCTAAAGGAGCTCATCGAGTGCTACATAAAGCACAGGAAAGAAGTAACGATTAGAAGGCTGCAATATGAATTAGAGCGTGCAGAGCAGCGAAAGCACATATTAGAGGGCTTAATCATCGCAATATCGCATATAGATGAGGTGATAAGGCTAATAAAAGCTTCAAGCGATAGCAAAACTGCTAAATCCACACTCATTGACAGATTTAGTCTGAGCGAGGAGCAAGCGAAAGAGATACTGGAGATGAAGCTCTCGAGATTGAGTGCTTTGGAGCGCGATAAAATAGAGCACGAGCGAACAGAGTTAGAAAGCAAAATAAATTGGCTCCGGGAGGTTTTAGCTAGTGAAACTCGAATATTTGGCATTATAAAAGAAGAACTG
>JAGLZV010000015.1 GCA_023131215.1 Candidatus Methanophagales archaeon
ATCCCTTAATAAATGAACCGTAAATCAGTATCCCTTTAACGTAAGGTATCACATCCTTTAACACGTCCAGGAGCTGCTCTTTCATTTTCTTATCCATTCTAACACCCCCAGCGAAAAATCTCTTAAATCCCCTACCAGTTCTTTTATCGCGTAACATGCCATTTTATCATTTATACCATCGTATTCATGAATTAGTCTGTTTCTTAATCCGTTTGCTTCTTTTAATTTTTCCCCCATTCCTTCTTCCAAAATATCCCTTTCTACCAGAAAATCAATATTGCTGTAATCATCTTTTGCTGACGAATTCAGTCCTCTTCTGACCATTGCACATACGTCTGATACCGCTTCCACAGCTTCTTGAAATTCTTTATAAATCGCTTTACGCAATATTCTATCCTCCAATATCTCCTTCGATAGATGCGATTCGATGAACTCAACTCGCTCAACCACGGTCTCAACTTTTTCCATCAGCCTTTTTTTAATATTCGCATTCATCTTCTCGTCCTAACGCCGCCCTCCCTGCAATCCTTTCTCGCACCGCAGCTATGATTATCGGCAATGCGATTGTAGCATCACAATAAACAGTAACTGCTTTCGCTTTACCACCTATTTTTCCCCACGATTTCGCTTCCTCTAAGGTTGCACCACTCAAGCTGCCATTCTCCGGCGTATCCGTGGTTATCTGTATAGCATAATCGAATCCCTCTTGCTCTTGCTCTTGCCCCTGTCCCTGTTCTCGTGGTGGCGCTATCAACGCGGTCTGAAATATAAAGTTCTTTGGCACACCACCACCGAGTATTATCGCGCCCGTGCGCTTCGCCTCGCAGAAAATATCTATCAATTCTTTCATGTCATCGAATGCATCCACCTTCAAGGGACACGTTTGTTTATATATCCACGCATGGAGTCCAATCATAGAATCTGCAATCGCAGGACAAAATATAGGGACTTCACTATCCACCGCACTCCTCAGTATAGAGTCTCTGTCCGAGAGATTTTCTCCTATCGCTTTTGTCAGCTCCCTTATACCGTAGCTCTTATCCCCGTTCTTACGAGTAAAGTTTTCAAACACACTTCTTAAAAAATCCTCTAACCTTGCGAATGCATCCTCTTGCATAACCACATCGTATATTCTCTCCATCCCTTGTTCTCTCAGCCATACATCATCTACCCCTATCGCTGTATCAGCATTCTTCTCTCTACCTGCGCCTGCATCTACACGCACATCGCCTATTTTATAATGATGGTCGCCAAGTGCTTCTATAATGTCATGCACGAGGTTTGCGCCAGTCGTTACCACTATGTCCACGTATCTCTCTCTTATCATCTGTGCTATTACATTTCGCATTCCCGCAGGGACCAATGCACCGGCAATGCCAATGAATTTTGTCGTTTCCTCTGTCAGCATTTCTTCATATATATCCACTGCCGTTGCTAATCTACCAGCTCCGAAGGCGCAGCCCCCTAACTCCCTAACAAGTTTATCTACACTCATATTTTTATCTATTCTAAGTGCTTTCACTTCCTTTAATCGCATTTCTTTTAAACTTACCATTGTTATTGAGTATTTGTTCAGTTCTTTTTATAACCACAAGATTACACAGATTTTCACGAGAAACCTTTTCTTAGAAAGAAAAGCTTTACCAAAAGAAGTATTTGTTTTTCTTTTAGTACAGGTTTTCTTTTTTGTAAAAAGAAAAAGTGTTGTGTCTATCTAGTGGAATCTCGTGGTTTTTATCACAGCCAGATAAATACCTTTTATTTATAACAGAGATAGATAAATAAATAATCTCAGGGGCTGTAAGGTAGCCAGGCCATCCTCCCAGCTCGGGGAGCTGGTAACCGGAGTTCAAATCTCCGCAGCCCCATACCACTTGCTTTCGCAAGAAGTCTCAAATCCCAAACAACAAAATAAATTGTTGACACAGATTAACGCAGATTAACGAGGCTGTCTCACAATTGCTTTTGACACCAAAAATTTTGCTTCTTTTTGGATTTAAAGCCCTATTTGCCTTCCTTTTTCTCCAGATTTTGAATTGTTGGACAGCCTCTAACACCGATAAAAATAGCAATGCCGATAAAAATAGCCTAGCCCAATAAAATAAAAAATCGGTGTAAATCAGTGTAAATCCGTGTAGATCCGTGTCTTAAATAGAAGGAAGTTATACTTTATATACAATTAAAAATCACAAAATCAAATGACTAAAACTAAAACGTTTGTAATTTGGTGCTTGGAACTTGGAATTTTTATAAGTCCTCAGGATATTGATAATTACAGCGAGGTGAAGAAGAGGAGATGAGCGTATCGAGATATGCGTATGTATATGCGAGGATAAGGGCGAGGATGAGCGAGCTTCTGGATGAGAGAAGATTAAGAGAACTTGTAGATGCTCGCAGGGAAGATTTCTTGTCTTCACTGATGGACACAGCGTATAAAGAGAAATTAACGAAAGCGGCTTTGGCGGAAATAGACGCAAGAAAAATAGAGAAAGCGCTGAAGGAAGAGCTAATAGACCAGTATTTAATGGTGATAAAATCAACAAAGGGTGCGATAAGAGATATTTTTGAGGAATTTCTCAGACGATTGGAAGTAAAAAATCTAAAAGCGGTTATCAGAGCTAAAGCTGCTGAGATTGCAAGAACGGGAACGGGAACAAGTACAAAAGCAGAAACTCCCGAAGCAGCTATGTTTTTCCCGGTTGAAGATTTCTTCAAACGTAGAATAAGCAAATTGATGGAAGCGGACTCGATGGAAAGCGTAATAAAACAATTAGAGAATCCTTATAGGAGAGTTTTGGAAGAAGCATTGCCGGAGTATGAAAAAAGCAAGAGGGTTTTAATCCTCGAGAACGCCCTTGATGAGGAAATCTCGGGTGCTATATGGAATAGAATAGAGGGGTTAAGTGGAGAGGATAAGGAAATAGTAAGAAAAATTATTGGGACTGAGTTTGACCTTGTAAATCTCATGACTTTGTTGCGGTGCAAATCAGAAGAAGGGGTAGCGAATGAAGAGATGAGAAAATATTTTTTGCCATTTACGTTTGATTTCGATGCCGCTGCGATGAAGGATTCGATGTCCGCGGAGAACGTAAGCACAGCTGTCCAGTTAATGCCGACTTTTGCTTATAAGGAAGTGTTAACTGGAGCTTTGTCATCTTATGAGGTGGAGAAATCTCTTATCCCTTTTGAGAATGCACTCTCGCGATATTTTTTCGTGACGATAAAAAACACACTGAGAGGTTATCCTATCAATATTGGCACGACAATAGGTTTTCTTTACCTTAAAGAAATAGAAATAAGGAATCTTTGCACTATTGCGGTCTGCAAGGAGAATGAAATACCAGCGGAAGAGACGATGAAGATCGTCATGGTGTGAATTTTATGGTAAGAGTGATTAAAATGCCATCTCTAACCTTCTATGGCGGTGTGAATGAAATCGGCGGCAACAAGATTCTGTTAGAAGCCGAAGGCACAAAAATATTCCTCGACTTCGGCATGAGCTTCAAAATCGCAAACACTTACTTTGCCGAGTTCTTAAACCCAAGAAAATGCTCCGCTTTAGCCGACTTTTTCGAATTTGGTCTTCTTCCTGATATCAAAGGCATTTACCGGGAAGATTACCTCAAACACATGGACCGTCCAGAAGAGGAGAGAAGCGTAGATGCTGTTTTTCTTACCCATGCACATGCTGACCACGCACAATACATTCATTTTTTGAGGACTGATATTCCTATTTACTGTACGAAAGCAACAAAAATTATTCTCCAATCCTTAGAAGAAACGGGAAGCAATCCTTTATCTGACTTAATTACCGCCTGCGACGCTTTTACCTTTTACACGAATAAAAAAGGAAACTTAAGCAGAGTTACAAGGAGAAATACAGATTTTGTCCACGAGCGAATTTTTCATGTGATGGAACCAGAGGATAAAGTCGCAATTGGCTCGTTAGAGGTCGAAATGGTTCCCGTAGATCATTCTCTACCTGGAGCATGTGGATACATTGTTTATTCTGAAAAAGGAAATTTAGTTTATACTGGAGATATTCGTTTTCATGGTTCCAATCGAGAGTTAAGTAAAAAATTTGTTGAGAAAGCCGAAGCCGCCGAGCCAAAATGGCTATTATCCGAAGGAACAAGAATTGATAGCACGCAACAAGACAGTGAAGAAGGAGTAAAAAAAGAAATCACGCAGTTGATTTCCGAGGCAAAAGGATTGGTCTTTGTTGAACATCCAATTAGAGATTTAGATAGAGTAAATACTATTTTTGAAGCTGCCGAAACAAATAAGCGAGGATTTGTTGTAAACTTAAAACTTGCGCACCTTATCGAAGCGTTGGGTGATTTATCTCCTTTCTCTCTTCGTGACGTGAAGATTTTAGTTCCTAAGAAGGGTTGGGGTTTAATTTGCAAGGACGGAATTGATGGTAAACTCGTCGAGCAGGATTATGCAAATTGGGAAAAAGAATTTATCAATAGAGAAAATTCAATAACCTGCAAAGCATTGCAGAAAAATCCAGAGAAATATGTGGTCTCCATGAGCTTCTGGGAAATAAATCAACTTGCAGATATCCAACCCAAAGAGGCTATCTGGATAAAATCTTCCTGTGAACCATTCTGTGAGGAGATGGAATTAGATGAGGAAAGAAAAAGGAACTGGTTAGAACATTTTGGAATCGAAGAACATTTTGCTCATGCTTCTGGACATGCTTCTGGAGTTGAAATAGGGGCAATTATTAAAGAAATAAATCCCGATAGAATATATCCCGTTCATACCGAACACCCGGAGATGTTCACGGATTTTTTAAAGAATATAACTGTGGAGATGATTGAGCTGGGGAAGAAGTACACATTATAGAGAGAAATAAGTCAAAAAAATAAAAAAAGGAGGATGATTAAAATCCTCCAAATCCTGGTCCAAGTCCAGTTCTTAGTTTTGGCATTGTAATAAGCGCAGCAAAGGTCACTATGGCGGCAATGATTGCAGGTATGATTATTGCAAGAATAAACGCGAGAACCGCTTTTCCAGTGGATAGCTCGTGAAGTTGCCTTATGCCGATGATTTCTACGATAAGAGCCCATATTCCTGCAATGATTCCTATGAATGGAATCCATCCCAATAGGTAGCTCGGCGTCGCTCCGTACATCAATGCCTTTATGGTCTGCTTTACTCCTTTTCTACCGCCCACAATATATACCCAGATGTGCATCCAGAGTCCCATAATGAAAACAGCGATTATTCCAGAGATTAACGACAAAACAAACATTGCTACGGCGAGAAGAGGCCCTGCAGTAAGCCCCATCATTGCAGCCCACGGTTCTACCATCCATGACATCGCCGAAAATGCTACCAACACCATGATACTGAAAAGCACTGCATATATCGCTAAAAGGACGACAAAATACTTGAAGGCATCGCCAATCGTGTCTTCCTTAGAGGCATCGAATGTCTCCGAGGGCCTGAACAAGAACCCCTTTATTCTTTCCCATATACTTAACACCATTTTGTGTCACCAAAATAACCAAAAATAAATTTCTCCTTATAAAGTTTTCGGTTGAAAATTGAAAGTGCAGGGTTAATATCTATTAATTTTCCATCACCTGAAATTTTATCGCCAGACCTTCGCTTCACAGCTTCATCCGCCCTATATCCACATATCTAATAAAGCTTTCTTCCCCCGCTTTTTCTTTAAACGAAAATATCATCCTCTTCTTCACGCCATGTGCCAGCCTTACCGCCCTTGATAATTCAGGTATTGAAAAAACATACTCTTCGGGAAGCACATGAATTAAATACGACGAATGCTTCTGTTGCGCTGCTTTGTACACCCTGAAATGTGAACCGAACTTAAATCCGGTCTTCACTACCAGTCCTTTTTCCCTTAAATCCTCGTAAACAGCGTATTTATCCATAAAATCGCTTTCTATTGAGCTTGCATAATCAATGAACTGTTCAAAGTTCACAGGTTTGAGGGCTGAGGTTTGAGGTTCCGGGCTGTCCTCTGTCTTCTGTCTCCTGACTTCTATCTCCAGCAGACTTTTCTTCAGCAAATAAGCTGCTTCAACCAACGAAAGAAGCAGCCTCTTCTCCTTCGTTAACTTACCATAAAAATTATTTCTGTGGAGATTCTCAGCTAAATCAGCATCCCACAAGAGTACCCTATCACCCAACAAGGTCGCTTTCGTTTTTTCCTCTCTCTTCTCTTTCTTCATTTCAACGAATTCAAACTTCGCTTCCTTCACCTCATAGTATGTGACGTCGCTTTCTTCGTCCACAACAGCAAGAATTGGCTCTTTTCTCATGTTACGAGCCGAAATAAGTAGCGCATCCAATTCTTTCAACGATAAAAATTCCCTTTCCGATATAATACGGATGAAATACCTTGCAGGCTTCTCTCCCGGCTTTGCTCCACGTGGATAAAGCCAAAAATCAACTCCACCTGGCTGCACCGCATAGCCTCGCTCCTTCAAATCCTTGTAAACGAGGTATCGCAACCCGAACTTCGGTGAGACGTCCAACGCATGCTTTAAGAAATCTCCGAGATTTAACTCCTTTTCTTTTTCCTCTTTTATCTCTATTTTCCCTGTTTCAAGCAAAAAAGCAGCTTCTTCCAGCGACAGCTCTAACCTGCCTATTTTCCTTCCGTACCCTTTCCCAAGGATATCTGCTTCGGAGCCCGCTACTATGACCTTTTCGCCTGAAAGTTCTCCTTGCATCGTTTCTTTTGTTTATAACCCCTCAGATCACACAGATTTCCACACAAACTTTCTTTTGAAAAGAAAGTTTGATCAAAGAAACTAAAGAGAGTCATATTCCTTAAAGATTTTTTTGGTAAAGCGTTTTGCTTGCAAAAAGGTTCGTGTTAATCTCGTGAAATCTCTTGGTTTGTTATCTCAGCTATCATTTAACCCTCACCCATCTCCCTTTCTCTACTCTTCTTTTGACCATTTCC
>JAGLZV010000150.1 GCA_023131215.1 Candidatus Methanophagales archaeon
TAGACCTGAAGGAGAAGTATGGCGATGCGAGAAGAACAGAAATAGAGGAAATGGTGGAGTTAAGCGAGCGTGATTTTATAGAAGAGGAAGAAGTAATCCTATTTTTTACGCAACGTGATTATGTGAAGCGATTATCTGCGGATATTTTTAAGCGGCAAAGGAGAGGTGGAAAGGGACTAGCCATAATAGAAAAGAAAGAAGACGATGCTATCGTCAATTTCATACGCGCTTCCACAAGGGAACGTCTCATCCTCTTTACAGAATCCGGCAGAGCATACCAGGTGAAGACATACGTAATCCCTCCGAGCAGCCGGCATGCAAAAGGGAAACCTTTAGTGAATATCCCGGGGCTGAGCTTAAATCTTAAAGAAGGAGAGGCAGGAGAAGAAAAAGAAAAAATCGCAGCCTTAATTCCCATACCTGAGGACCTGGATAGGAATATAGCTGCGGGAACAAAAACACACTCGTTTATCATTTTCGCTACCAAACGGGGCGTGGTAAAAAGAAGCACACTCGCTAATCTGAAGTCTATACGCATCACTGGAATCGTTGCTGTTAAGGTTGACAGGCGCAAAGGGTATTCGTTAGCTGATGTGGCTCTGATAAAAGGAGTCGCTGGCGAGAAAAATGGTATAATCTTAAGCTCGAAGAACGGAAAGGCAATATTGTTCCATGAAGAGGAATTGAGGGAAATGGGCAGATATGCAGCAGGAGTACGGGGAATGAGATTGGAAAAGGGCGATGAGATAGCAAGTATTGATCCCATTGATTTGAATTCCGGTGCATCAAAAGAAATAAAAAAGGTCGTTACGATAACAGAGAAAGGTTATGGTAAAAGAACGAAGTTGGATGCCTATAGAGAAACACATCGGGGCGGCAAAGGCGTGATTAGCATTAGAGTTGGTGAAAAAAACGGGAAAGTGGTGTGCATAAAGCAAATAAAGAATGACGATGAACTGATGATTTCCACTTCTGACGGGATGGTCACGAAAATTTCCGCACGGAGCATTCCCACACAGGGTAGGAATACGCACGGTGTGAGGTTAATGAATGTGGAGAAGGATGAGAAAGTGGTGGGGGTGGACGTAGTTTAAAAAATACCAAATCCCAAGCACCAAATCTCGTGGCTTTGACCTCTATGTTATCTTTCTCTTTTTCCTTTTCACTCGTTCAAAAACCCCCCGCTGTTCCATTATCTCCCTTGCCTTACCTGTTATTATCACCTCAGCTTCTTTCAGCTCTATCGTGGTCTTACATCCTGTTAAGAACATTGCAACCTTCAATTCTTCTCCCATCTGCTTTATTTTCTCTATTACTTTGTCTGCACTCCCATATTCCATTGCAGTTTTCATAAAGGGCAAAGCCGCACTACTCAGGTCTGCACCTAAAGCTATGCTTTTTGCAACGTCAATGCCATTTCTTATTCCTCCGGTAGCGATTACCGGAATGGGAAAAGGAAGCGCGCAGCACTCCACTATGCTTTCCACCGTTGGGATGCCCCAGTCCCAACCAAAAAGGTGGCCTAAATGCTCTCCCAATTCATCTCCTTCTGCTTTCGCACGGTATATCTCCGCGGCGGCTAAACTCGTTCCTCCTAAACCTCCTACATCTATCGCCGATACGCCTGCCCCATGTAATATCTTCGCCATCCCGTAACTAATGCCCGCACCTGTTTCCTTTACGATCACTGGCTTTTTTATCGCTTCACATACCTCTTTTATCGAATCCCGACAACCTCTTGCATCTACGTTCCCTTCAGGCTGAATAGCTTCCTGTAAAAAGTTGAGGTGTATTGCAATTGCATCTGCATCTATCATCTGTATAACTCGCTCAACACCTTCTATTCCTGATTCCTTCAACTGAGGAGCACCAATATTCGCATAGATAAACGAATTGGGTGCAACGTCACGAACCACACGAAAAGAATCCTCTTGCTCGATGCCTTCCAACGCGGCTCGCTGAGAACCCACGCCCATGCCCACGCCAAGAGCTTCAGCAGCTTCTGCAAGAACCTCGTTTATTCTTTTTGTCTCCGGATGTCCTCCGGTCATAGAAGCAATCATTATGGGATAATTAAGTGAAAAGCCTAAAAACTCCGTCTTCAAATCTATCTCTTCTTTATCTATTTCCGGTAACGCAACGTGAACAAGCATAACGTCTGCAAAGCAATTCGCACCCACTTCCACTTTCTTCTCTGCGCAGATCCGGAGTTGCTCTATCTTCCTCTTCGATGTTTGGGTCATTCTTATCTTTCTATCCCTCTCCCTCACTTTTAACTTATCCCTTATTTCTTCTATTCCAATGCCATGACACATCCCCTATGTGAATAATCCTATCTAAACCTCAATAGGTAATACCTTTCCATCGTTGTTTTGTATAATTCGTCAAAGAAATTCTTTATACTCAATTCTTCAAATGTATAAAGTTGGGTAAATTTTTCGCTGACCAACCCCTCATTTACAAATACTTGCACATCATCAATAATTTCAGGAGGACTTCTTTCAAAATCTACAAATAAAAGACAGACTTTTTCGTATTTCCAGGCTACATCAGTTGGACTTCCTCTTTTTGCAACAGATAAAAAGCTCAAAATATACTTCTCAAGGTTATATCTTTCGGATAGCTTTACTCGCATTTTTTTAGCTGCATCTGAATTATATCCAACCTTGGGAAGTAGATAAAGATAGCCCAAAACCATGTAGGGAAATCTATTATGGAGATTCAAAGCTTCTGCAAATATCCTTTCAAATAAGGTGTCATAATTCTTCTCGATGGAGCTCAGTTGACTCCTCACATTAATTGCCATAATAGGTCCGACAGACACATTCCTGCCATTTTGGGGAGGTTGAACTATAATATCTTGTTCTTTCGTCTTTGGGAATCCATAAACTTTCTTATCCGTAATAATCCAACTTGGTTCTACTCGCCTCTTTAACTCTCCGATTACGTATTCATGAAGCAAGTTAATAAGCTTTTTAGACCTTATAAGACTGGTATATTCTCCCTTTCTAATAGCATCTTCATAAGTATCCTTTATCTTTTTGAGTTTACCCAATAACAATTTCCTATCAGCGGGCATTTTATTTTTCCTCCATGTTTAAAAGTTTGGATACAATATGGTTTATCACCTTTATCTCACCTTCAAGTTTCTTTCTCACTTCAGCTCTGATATTATTCTTTTTTGCAAATTTCATAGTCCTCATTTTTTCATGACATCTTTTACTAATATCGACAAGTTCTACATGCATATCATTATTACCGTCAAATTCGGGTATTGGGAACAGTAAAGGTCTCCTGTGAATTGCACGAGCACCGAAAAGCCCTCTTGGTTGTAAAGGTTTTATTATTTTGCTAATTATCCCTGAGTTAAAGATAGCACTCAAATAGTATGCCTCCATCTCACTTTCAGTTTCAAAAAACCATGTCTTGACATCTACAATAAAACCTTTAGGTTTTACTTCTTTTCCATTAGCCATGAAAGAGGGTAGTGATGGCTTATCAATAACACAAGAAACCAAATTAGTACCAGTTGCGTTGTATAAAACAACGTATCTCTTAGATAGGTTCTGAGTTGTAAGGAGGTTATTGTAGTTTAATCTATCCAATAAACTCGGAAATCGTTTTTCTGATTTTTTTGTCCTTCTTTTGCTCCAAATCGCTTCCGCTTTCTTAAGCCATTCTGCAATGCCCAGAAAATTGTTTCCTTCCAAACTACTTACGTCTAATAACTCATATCCGTTAAAAAGCTCTTTAATTGGGAGCACAACTGGACGAAATCTAACATAACCAAACGGTATCATTTCCCAAGCTAACAGCGTGGCGTAAATAAAATCCTCTTCTACATTACCTTCTAACGCGACTCTCCACGGGTCTTTAACTATGCGAAATATCTCCTCAGATGTTTTTACCGCAACCAGCAGGGATGGTGTGGTGTAAATAAAATCCACAAAATAAAGTGACCTTGGGAATATGCTCGCTCCTACTTTGAATTTATCATAGTAATAACTTGGTCTCGCTGAGAAATCTGGAGGAATGTATTCATGTGCTTCTGCAACCAACTCCGCTTTTGCTTCATAAAATCCCGCGCTCCTGTTGGACAACTCACCCATAAACCTTTCCAATAACACAGGATACTCAGTTATTCCATCTTTTAATCCGATTAATACGCACGAAGGCATATTGAAAAGAGGAGTTACATCCTCCAAATCTATTATTTTAATCAATTTTACAGGAGGCTTTTTAAATTCCCTGAAGTTAATGTGGTGAATTGTTCCCGCCAATACGCTTCTCGGCATTACGAATGCTATTATCCCGTCCCTTTTTAAGTATAAATCCGCGCATTTGCAGAAAAAAAGCGTTGCGAGTTCCATTTGTGTAAAAAGGTGGACATCTTTATTTTCGAGCAAGTGATATTTCAAAACTTCATGCTTCAAAAAGTTCTGGTAATCTTCGTTTTTCATAGACCTCATAACAACCCAAGGAGGATTGCCAACAATTATATCGCATTTCTCAATTTTTACATTATAATCGAACAAATCAGGAATTTTCAAACTATCTTTTGTATGAACGGGTAAGGTTACCTTTTCCAAATCTTCGATATCTTCAATAAAATCCCCGATTGCGATCAGATAATTTGCTTTTGCAATGATAGCAGCAAGTGGATTGATGTCTATGCCTGCTACGTTTTTGATAATATCGCCTATGGATACTCCCCTTTGGATAAGAATTTTTATAGCACGATAGAGAAAAGTACCAGAACCACAAGCGGGGTCTAAAATTTTGGGAATAACTTCTCCTTTTCTTTCCTCCCATAAATCAATCACTTCGTTCAGAGTAAGTTGAACAAGCCATTCTGGCGTGTAATACTCACCAGCCTTGTGCCTCTCTTTGCGTTCAACTATATCTTCATATATTTCTCCGAAAACGTCTTCATCTATTTTAAAAAAGTCATAATCCGATAGTTCGTTGAAGATATGCAAAAATAAAACCTCCATTTTATCCTTTATTTTTGGATGGAGAAGCCATGCCGAGAAATCTTCTTCTAATATGTTTGTAATTCCTTTATCTGTAAAATATTTGCCATCAATAATTTTAGCAAGCTCATACCCGGATTTATTGTTATTAAACTTCAAATAGGTTATAATTTTGGCTAAAATGACCAAGTAAGTGTGGTCTATAAATAGAGATGAGTCAGGTTTATCGTAAAGCATTCTAAATGTGTTTAACCAGTGGTCAAATTTCGCCTTTACATTTGGCTCGTCTTTTACTTCTTCCCAGAGGGTTCTCAGGCTTTCTTTAGAATTTAAATATATGTGACTCGCAGAGCCAAACTTCTTGCTTAGCATCCGAGCTGATATTGGTATTGTATTCTCCATATCTTCGCTCAAGAATTTGTATATATTATTTCTATTACTTTTCACTCCTATTAAATTAGTATATTATCAAAAATGAACTCAATCGAATTATCTCCGGGGAGTGCAAAGACCTTTTACCTCGAAACCTTCGGCTGCACCGCAAATGTCGGTGACACGATGAGAATACGAGCAATTTTGAAAAGCGAAGGACGTAGGATAGTAGAAGCTCGTGAAGCTGATGTTGTCATCGTGAATACCTGCACCGTAACGAAGAGGACGGAATTAAACGTGATAAAGCGACTGAAGGAGTTGAAAGAGCAGGGTAAAGAGGTAGTTGTGGCGGGTTGTATGGCTGCGACACAGCCTGAGCTGGTAAGAAGCGTTTTAGGCGAAGATGTAACGATGGTGACACCACAGAATATTTATGGTTATAGTGAGGAACAAGGGATTGAGCTTGATTTTGATGGTGCTATTGCCGTAATTCCAACAGCAATGGGCTGTATAGGAAATTGCTCTTATTGCATCGTGAAGCGAGCGAGGGGAGAGTTGAGAAGCTACAAGCCTGAAAAGATCTGCGACGCAGTTAAAAGTGCAGTGGAAAGAGGTGCGAAAGAGATAAGAATTACCTCACAGGACTGCAGTGCATACGGCTGGGACAGCTTGGGTACGCTAAAACTTCCGGAGTTGTTGGAAATGATAACATCTGTGGAAGGTGATTTCAGAATAAGAGTGGGCATGATGAATCCCTTTACGGCGATTCACATCTTAGATGAACTTCTGGAAGCGTTCGATTCCGATAAAATATTCAAATTCTTTCACTTGCCTGTGCAATCAGGCGCCGACAAAGCGCTGGGTGATATGAGAAGGAATTATAAAGTTGCGGATTTCGTTGAGATAGTGAAAAGT
>JAGLZV010000151.1 GCA_023131215.1 Candidatus Methanophagales archaeon
GGCACATTCAGCGTATCCATCAAAGAGAGAGCCCCGACTTTCTTGCACTCTTCTATAAACTTCTCCATTGTGTTTATTGGAGCCAATCCCGAAAAACCCACAACATCGGCTGTGGCATCTCCCGCCATTCTCGCTTCCAAGTTTCCAGTATCCAGCGTCTTAAGATCGGCAAAAACAACCGTCTCAGGTCTCAGTTGGTGAATCTTCTGCACCACTTCAACGCCATACCGCTTGATAAGCGGCGTTCCTGCCTCTATTATTATCGCATCACTTCTGGGTAAGGCTCTAATAATACCCTCTACCCTCCTCCAGTCGGGAATGTCCAGCGCAACCTCCAGATATGGCGGCTTTTTCAGGTTATTCATTTTGAATCCTATCATCGCATGTATTGATTTATCTTTTTCTTCTAAAACTTTATCTATATCAGGGAACTTCTGAATCGCTCGTGATAGGGCAAGCTTTGTTGCCGCATAGTTGTACCGGTATATCCTCTGATAATCTCTGCCTCTGGGATGGATGAACACTGAAACTATAACCACGAGTTCTTCTACTTCGGATTTCGGTATTATGCCCTCTTCCACAGCATCAGCAACCGCCTTTGCAACAGCACTTTGTGCAGGCCCAAACATCTTTTCTGCATCCGCGAGGTTTCTTATGCTTACTTTCGGCACTATAAGTGTCATTGGCTTGGTGGGAAGATTTGGTCTAATAACGCCAAGAATGGGTGTATGTCCTTGCCTGGGCTGGGCAATAGAACATGCAAATGCAGTACCTGCCGCCTCTCTCTTACCACCTATAATCAGGTCAATATGCGCTATTTCCGGCTCTTCTCCTACAAGAGCCTCTCCCACCAGAAATCCCTCGTCAATCATAGGTATCTATTTTATGCTCGTAACCCCTTGCATTTGCGAAATTTACAAGCTCGCTGTTCTCGTGCCATATCCTTATATGGAGAAACCCTCCCCTCTCGTCCAGCCCCATAATCTCTCTTACAAAAGTAGGAAAATCCGGAGGAATGGTTTTATTACCCCTTATAAGATAATCCAGATAATCCTTAAGCAAAATTAACCTGCCCTCTTTTCCCTTCTCTTTTAATTTTATCTTTAGCTTTTTATGAAATACACTTTCCTCTTCGTTAACCTCAACTTCCTCCTCACTCAATTTAACCACCCATTTTCTTCTCCTTTTCTATTTTGTTCAATGCTACCCTCACCATGGGAAGCAATTGACATTCAAGCTCTAACTGATGAAAGCCAGCTCTTGGTCCACCTTTTCTCGTCGCTCTACATATCCTTGGGTCGCCGATTGGAAAACCCCGTGGTTTTGAAAAAATGCCATTCTTATCCATTTCCCTTACCTCTTCTACTATCTCTCTTACTTTCTTTTCCTCCCCTTCCACCAATGCACCAAAACATGTCTCTTTTACCCTGATGTCCAAGCTTGCCATACTCTCATCTTCGCTAATCATGGATAAGATCTTACTCTTCACCTGCTCTGGTGTTATCTCCGAGTCCGGTGAGATCAAAATCACCCTCGTCTCAATTCCCATTTTTCCCCCCCTTTTCGTTCTTATTTTTTCTTTAATAAAACTTTCTTTCTAAAGAAAACTTTTCCCTTTGTTTTCTTATGCGAAGTATTTTAATCAAACTTTGCTAAAGTTTGTTGCGAAGCGTTTTTGATCAAACTTTTTCTAAAAGTTTGTTAATGGGCCCGCGGAGATTTGAACTCCGGACCTCTCGGTTATCAGCCGAGCGCTCCAACCAGACTAAGCTACGAGCCCTCTTCTATTTGGTAATAGCCAGATAGTGAATAGCCAATAGGGGGTATATTATATCTGCCTAACCCCCTAATCCCTATTTGCCTACTTGGCTATTGGCTATAAGCTATGGATATTATTAATTAATTTTTACCCATAAAACTTATTCTTTATTGTGAGCAACCAAAAAAAGATATACATAAAGGAGCATAACTTCGGCGCTGACATAATGGTAGCAGTGTGCGATACGGAGTTAATAGGGAAAAGCTTTGAAGATAGGGGACTTCTCCTCAAGATTACAGAAAGTTTTTATAAAGGTGAAGAAGCAACCGAAAGAGAAGTGGTGAGTTCTTTGAAGCACGCAACCATAGCGAATTTGGTAGGTAAAAGAGCGATAAAATGCGCCTTGGACAATAATTTTATCGAAGAAGCCAATGTGATTTTCGTGGCTGGCGTGCCTCATGCACAGATAGTGAAGATTTAAGGGACTGAAAAAATAAAGTTTTTTGCTTGCAAAAAACTTTTTATTCGCTCTTCTCCTCCTTCATAACAGATAGAAAACGTTTTGTTACTGCATCTTCTGCAAGTTGCATGAGCGTATCTTTATCTTTTATCCCGCTGAAAATGCCAAGTGATAACTGTGCCGCAGCCATCGTTGCGTGTCCGCCCGCAGAACCTATTTCTCCAAATGCACTGACAAACGCATCGCCTATATTCACTCTTATGTCCTTACTCCTCCCGGAAACGCATATTACATCCTCGCACAGCCCTATCACAATAGCAGTTGTGATCCCTTCGAGGTTAAGCAAATAATCCGCAGCCTGAGGGATAGCATCTCGGTTCGCCACCGCTCCTACATTTGTTATCAAATAACTCCCCTTTATCTTTTTGTGCACTATCGCATCACCTATTACGTTTAGCATTTCTGTTGACATGGGTGGCGTTTCTATTTGCTCTAAAAGGTCTTTATCCGCCTTTACGTGTAGGAAAGCAGCGGCGGAAAAATCCGATGGATGCGTCTCACGCTTAAAACTACTCGTATCTGTTCTTATTCCTTGCAAAAGAGCGGTTGCTAACACTTTATCCACTGGTATATCCAGTTCTTGCAGATACCTCGTCATTATCGTTGAAGTCGCACCATTATCTGTTCGAACGTCAAAAAAATCAGCATACACTTTTTCCTTATTATTCGCCACATGATGGTCTATGATGATGTCCACATTACCCTCCGGGGGCAGAAGATTGTTTGCACCCGGAACGGTAGCATCTATAAGCGCCAACTTATCATATTCCTTTAATTCATCCTCACGCTCTATTCTCCTCATCTCTATCCCTAAGATGTTTACAAAAGCTCGATTTATATGATGCCCTATTTCTCCTCGATACAATATATCTGCTGATACATCCACGTTCTTTGCTATCTGCTTTAGTGCAAGAGCAGAAGCTATTGCATCAGAATCCGGGCTGTCGTGGACAACAATTCCTAACTTCCCTTTTCCTTTTCTTTTTTCCTTTATCTCTTCTATCATCGCGGCTAATTCTTTCGCTTTCCTCTGAGCCTCTATTTTCTCCAGAGACTCTAACGCCGCTCTTGCCGTTATATCACGGATGGATAAAGCCACGTCAACGTCTAACTCCTTTAAATCCTCTTTATCCTCGGGTTCAATCGCTCGCACTACTAAACGTGTCTGAGGTAACGTCTCTTTTACATTTTTCACCGCTTTTTTGTTCACTTCGCTGTCGTTGCTCAGAATAAAAATCGCTTCTGGCTCACCCTCGCCTCTTACCTTAGTGATCACCTCTGGCTCGCTTATGTCACCAACGAAAGCAATGAAATCCTCCTCCTTCAGCAATTCCACTTTCTTCTCATCTGTATCCACTATGACAACCTCAATCCCCCGCGCTTTCAACTCGTTTGCCACTGCATAGCCAACCCTTCCGCAGCCAAAAATTGCTTGCAGCACCTTACCTTTACCTTTCCGCTTATGCTCTGTTTCGCTTTCTTCTGCGCTCATTTGTTCGGTTTTTATTCATTGTAATAAGATTTGTTTTTTAAACTTTTCTCTTTTAAAAGACTTTTTCCTTTGATATACTTTTCCTTACATTTACTAAGAAAAAGTATGAGGTATAGCGCCTGGGAACCGATTTACGAGGAGATATTGAAAGATTTTGGATTTGATAGAAAAAAGGACGAAGAAGCGGCAAGAATAGCATTAGAGATAATTAGTCGCAAAGGTATTAAAGGGAAGAACGTGAAAAGGGCGATAGAAAGCCTGATAAAAGGAAAAGCTGCTATAATCTGTGGCAATGCACCCTGTTTGGAGAACGATATACGAGAAAAAGAGTTCGATAGCGATATTTCTTCTTTTAATCGTGATTTTGTTGTAATAGCAGCAGACGGAGCTACTTCCGTTCTTCTACGCAATGCCATAATACCTGATATTGTGGTTACCGACCTCGATGGGAACATTGCTGATATAATCTATGCGAACAGACTTGGCTCGATAATCGTAGTGCATGCACACGGAAACAACATAGAGAAGCTGAAGAAGGTATTGCCAGCATTAAATGAGAAGGTGATATGCACAACGCAAAGTAAACCAATTCACAATGTGCACAACTTTGGCGGGTTCACGGATGGTGATAGATGTGTGTTTCTGGCTAAGGAATTTGGTGCGAAAAGAATAGAACTTATAGGTTTTGATTTCGATGATAAAAACGTAAGTGAGAAAAAGAGAAAAAAATTGAAATGGGCAAAGCGGCTGATTGGGGATATTTTGTAGATAAAAAAGAAAAGGTTAATAGACAGGCGTAATACCCAAAGCCTTTTCCGCCGCATCTATCGTTACATCTATCAGCAAAGCCTGCGAAGGGTCATAGCATCTCTCCATATTTCTCATCTCCTCTGCGGTTATACCAGCACGTATAGCAATTCCCAACTCGTTTACACGTTCAGCAACCCCGGCTTCGCCGACCATTTGCGCTCCTATCAATTTCCTGGTGTATGCATCGAAGATCAATTTCAGGGTGAGAGGCGTCGCTCCGGGGAAGTATCTTGCCTTTACGAGTTTCGTTGCCTTACCACTTATTGTTTTTATCCCGGCGCGGCTTGCCGCTTCGGTTGTAACACCTACTGACCCTATCAAGACACCTCCGACATCCGCTACTGTTGGGCCAAAACAATATTCGCACGGGGAATATAAACCTGGTTGCTCACTAATGTCGCTAAGTATGTTATCCGCTATGACCGTAGCTTGAGTGACAGCAGTAGATGCGAGTTGATTCAGTCTCGGACGATGCGTGATGCCATCTACAACTTCTGTACAGTCACCAACTGCATATACATTATTTATATGTCGTCTTCCTTTTTTAACGTGCATTGCTCTATCCGTAACTATTCCTCCACTTTCTCCCGTATTTACACCCGCTTCCCATGCGAGGTCTATCTCAGGGATCATCCATTTGCCGAT
>JAGLZV010000152.1 GCA_023131215.1 Candidatus Methanophagales archaeon
CTTGAGGCAATATCGCGTTGGAGATAAAGTCGTGATCAGAGTATTGTATGATCAAGAACCTCTGACCGATGCCATAGTAAATGCAATCGTTCGCGGCTGGGATACGATCGAAAGAAAAACTGATGTTTGGGGCAAGGCTACAATTGAATTAGAAAAAGAAGGTGATTGGATGTTTTTAGTCAGGCATAGAGACCCCCAAAAAATCGTCAAAGGCGAATATAATGAAAAAATAATCACATCAACTCTCACACTCATGAATATGGAAATGGAGAAGTAAAAATGGATATAATAAAAGAAACGATAAAGGAGATAGAAAACTTGGGTATAAATGCGACTCTTTCAAACGTAGTTATTACCAGGTTTGGTCCGTGGACATTGAGCTATGTGAGATACGATGATGGTGAACTCGGATGCGGATGTGCGAACAATGAAGCAGAGAAATGGGGAATTCCAGAAGATGCATCGTTTATAAAAGACCTGCTCAATTTGAATGCTTACGATGTCATAGACAAATTGGCGAGTTTAGAGAACAACGTATTCATAAACTCGCTAAGGACTTCAATAACCTCTGCTCTCTCTTATAGATTAATGAACGATGGAAACGAATTGAAAAAAGAAGGATATGATGCTGAAGCCTACTATGCTTCAACCACTGCTCTTTTAGACCCTTCAAGATTTGTGAAAACGTTGGATAAAGTAGCGATAGTTGGGTTTCCCTCGTGGGCTATACACCTATATGCTGAGGTTGCAAATGAAGTGCGTGTTACTGAACTTATGGATTTGAAGCAGTTATCTGTTATAGATTTCGATGCTGATGAGGAATCTAACGTAAAAATATTTCCCGCTGATAAGAATAAGGAAGTTCTAAGTAAGGCTGATGTTGTTTACCTAACTGGTGATACCGTAGTGAACGGGGCATTAAATGAAATTCTCGAGTGCTCCAAAAATGCCAGAACAAGAATAATCTATGGACCCTCATCGGCTTTTTATCCTAAAGTGCTTTTTGAACGAGGCGTGGACGTTTCTTTGCCGATAATCTTTCCACATACACCTGAGTTCAAAAGACGATTTGCACTAAGTCGAGGTTATTGGTATTTTATGAGGGATGTAAAACAAATGTTAATAAAAAGGAGGAGATAGTATGGAAAACGAGGAAAAAAATGCTTTTTGGGGTTGTATAATTGTGGGGATAGCTCTCGTAGGCGGTATAATAATGGCTGGCTG
The DNA here is from genome assembly GCA_023131215.1 of Candidatus Methanophagales archaeon. Classification (GTDB taxonomy): domain Archaea; phylum Halobacteriota; class Syntropharchaeia; order Alkanophagales; family Methanospirareceae; genus JAGXOS01. The sequence goes on from JAGLZV010000152.1 coordinate 1,225, forward strand.
TATAAGTCCACCAGAAGAAGTTTTCAAACAAGAACTGGTGGTTGGTATGAGCACAGATGTTGATAACTGGTATTTAGATAAGTTTCCCTATGGCGATGCAAGATTTGTGTGGTCACAGGTTTATGAAACTTTGGTACGATTAGACACAGATTTAAAGATACAACCAGGATTGGCAGAATCTTGGGAAACCCCTGATGATGGAAGAACATGGGTATTTCATTTAGGGAAAGGGATTAAATTCCATGATGGAACACCATTTAATGCGACAGCAGTGGTATTTTCGTACAGTAATAAATCTTTCGTTAGAAAAGTTACACTCAGGACTGTAGACCGTGTAGAAGCTCTCGATGAATATAGTGTCAAATTTGTATCAAAGCGACCTATACCCGTATCACATTATATCACGCATGTAGCATGGCCGATTATGAGTCCTACTTGTGTGGACGAAAAAGGAGAGTTCGTAAAACCGATTGGAACAGGGCCATTCAAATTTGAAAAGCAGATTAAAGACCAGGAAGTCGTGCTTGTAAGAAATGATGACTATTGGGGTGAAGAGCCAACCCTTGAGAAAATCATTTTCAAGGTGATTCCTGAGGTGGGAACACGTGTAATGGCATTGGAGACCAAAGAAGTGGACATGATTATGAAAGTACCGGAATTTGAAGTCTCGAGGTTAGAAGTGGAGCCAAATATCGAAGTATATCGAAAACTAACAACCTTTACTGACTTTTTGCAATTTAACTGCGAAAAAGAACCTTTTAACGACACAAAAGTGAGAAAGGCTGTGGCATACGCGGTTGATACGGAAAAACTGGTTAAAACCGTTTTAGAGGGTGTTGGGGAGTCGGCAAACGGACGTCCTTTATCCTCTGTCATGTTGTATTCGAAACCGGACCTCGAACTTTACAAATATGATCCTGAAAAGACCAAGAAGCTATTGTTAGAAGCTGGCTGGAAAGACACAGATGGTGACGGAATAGTTGATAAAGATGGAAAGCCATTCAAGGTGTCTCTCCTGGTGGAAAGAGGTGCTTGGACACCACCCCGCTTTATTCCAATGAGTGAAGCCATTCAGGGAGCGTTAAGAAAGGGGGGTATAGATGTAGAGATGCAAGTTCTGGAACCTGGAGCAGTCATAAAACTTGAAAGAGAAGGTAACTTTGACATGATCCTGAGGACAGGATATTTTGTATGGGGTTCCTATCCAAGACATTTCTTTCTACATTATTCTAAATGTCCATACGGTCACTACAAAAACGAAGAATACGACAGACTTGTTGATTTGACAGACTCAACAGTAGATACAAAAGAACAAGAAAAGTTATACCACGAATTGCAGAACATGGTCATCGAAGAAGTCCCGGCATTTTATCTGGTTCACGAAGAAAAGATTGTCGCCGCGAATTCCTACGTAAAAGGGTATACTATAACAGCCGAAGACCCTTGGCTTAATCTCGATGGCGTTTACTTGGAAGAGAAACAATGAACAAACGAATAATTGCTTTGCTGATTTGTGTAATCATGGGAGGAACACTAATAGGCAGTATAATAATGGCTGGCGGGGTAACCACACCAAAAGAAGGAATTGTGTAAAAATGGACATAATAAAAGACACGATAAAAGAAATAGAGAATCTGGGTATAAATGCGACTCTTTCAAACGTAGTCATCACCAGAATCGGTCCGTGGACATTGAGTTATGTGAGATACGATGATGGTGAACTCGGATGCGGATGTGCGAACAACGAAGCAGAAAGAGAAGGGATTCCAGAAGACGTATCGTTTATAAAAGACATGCTCAGTTCGAATGCTCACGATGCCGTAGACGAATTGGAGAGTTTAGAGAACAGTGTATTCATAAACTCGCTAAGGGCATCAATAACTTCAGCGCTCTCTTATAGGTTAATGAACGATGGAAACGGATTGAAAAAAGAGGGATACGATGTTGAAGTTTTCTATGCTCCAAACACCCCTCTTTTAAACCCTTCAAAATTCGTGAAAACATCGGACAAAGTAGCGATGGTTGGATTTCACATGAGGGCTACACCCCTGTGTGCAGAGGTTGCAAAGGAGGTGCATGTTACCGAGCTCATGGATTTGAAGCAGCTATCTGTTGTAGATTTCGATGCTGATG
>JAGLZV010000153.1 GCA_023131215.1 Candidatus Methanophagales archaeon
TGGAATATCTATTTATCTTGCTCAGATTTACCTCGGCATAGTTCCTTCGCGGCTTCTCTAATCGTTTCGCTATATCTCTCCATATAGGTGCGCTGTTCTCCCTTGCAATCCTCTTTAAATCTCCTATTAGCTTATCAATCCTCGGATTCGTCTTTCTTTTTCTTCGCATCTTTCCGCTTTTGCTTTTGCTTTTGCTTTCGCCTTCGCTTTCGCCCTTCGCCTTTGAGATTTTTAAGATACCTCTTTATAAAAGTTGCCGAATGAAATTCAATTTTCTATCCCACCACATCCATAGAAAAGCCCACCCATTTAGCTGCATGTGTAATCATGCCGATTGAAACAACGTCAACGCCCGTAGAAGCAAATTCCTTTATATTTTCCATATTTATCCCCCCCGAAGCCTCTAAAATCAATCCATCATGAAGCCTTCTCTCGTTCAGCAACCTCACACACTCTTTTACTTCCTCTGCTGTCATATTATCAAGCATGATTATGTCCACTTTCAATTCCGCTGCTCTGAGCGCATCCGCGATGCTTTCAACCTCAACTTCGATTTTTCTTGTAAAACTCGCCTTCTCTTTTGCTTTTTTTATAGCGTTCTCCAGCCCCATCAACTTTATGTAATTATCTTTTATTATCACTGCTTCGTATAACCCGAATCTATGCGGGTCGCCGCCTCCGATAGCTATCGCTTTCTTCTCATATTTCCTGAAGCCAGGCGTTGTTTTCCTTGTCCCAGCTACTTTTATATGCTTATTCACCTTTCTCGCTTCGTTTACAAACTTATCCGTTAAAGTCGCTACACCACTCATCCGACCTAAGAAATTGAGCACGAGTCGTTCCGCCTTCAATATCTTCGCACCTGCTCCCCTCGCAGTCAAGATAGTATCCCCGCTTTTTATTCCATCTCCATCCTCGAATTCAGAGGAATATTGAACCGACAAATAGTCAAATATCTGTTTTACCTCCTCTAAACCCGCAAGGACGCCTTCTTCTTTCACCGTTATCTCTGCTTTACAATCGGTATATGGCACTATCTCCTCATAATCCTCATGCCCTACATCTTCCTCCAGAAAATTCTCTATCTCCTTCAGCAGCATTGCCATGATGTATTATTGATATTATAACCAAGAAGTGTTTATCATTTCTTCAATTTATATTTAATCAATGGTGAAGAAGAGAGGAGTGCCACCCTGGATATTGAAATATAAAGGGGAGATAGAGAGGAGGGAAATAAAGGTAGAAGATGTGCTTGAGATGGAGAACAGGTTAAGAGAGAAGCCAATAAAGATTTCAACGGTGACAAGGGTGATAAATGCAATGGGTTGCTCATTTGCAGGATTAAGAAGGGGAGAAGAAAAAAAAATAAGAGTGGGTGTAGTCGGCTGCGGAGCAATAGGAAGTGAGATATGCAAGGCAATAGACGGGGATGAGGACTTAGGAATGGAACTGAAATTCTTGATAGACAAACATCCTGAGAGAATAGAAAGGCTGTATGAAAGCCTGGGGAAGAAGCCAGATATAATAAAATCCGATAGCTCGGGACTGGCTAAAAGTTTAGCCGCGGTTGATTTGGTAATAGAGTGTGCATCGCAGGCTGCGGTTCGTGAGTTTGTGATACCGGCGTTAAAAAAGGGTAAGGAAGTGATGATATTGAGCGTTGGTGCGTTATTGTGTGTGCCGGGTCTTTTTGAAGAAATTGAAAGTATATCGAAAGAAAAAGGATGTAAAGTGTATATCCCATCAGGCGCCGTGGCAGGTATAGATGGGCTAAAATCCGGCGCTATTGGCGGGATACATTCAGTGGAGTTAACGACAAGAAAGCCGCCTTTGGGATTTGAAGGAAATAAGTATGTGAAGGAAAAGGGGATAGACTTGCTTTCGATAGAAAAGGAGAAAACGTTGTTCATGGGTCACGCGATGGAAGCGGTGAAGCATTTTCCGGAGAACGTGAACGTAGCGGCTTCTTTAAGCCTCGCAGGTATAGGTTCAGAGGCTACGAAAGTGAAGATAGTTGCAGACCCATCTGCGGCGGAGAATGTACATGAGATAGAAGTGCATGGGGAATTTGGTAAATTATTCGTAAGGGTAGAAAACGTTCCTTCAATTGCGAATCCAAAGACGAGCTATTTAGCTGCTCTTTCAGCAATTGCAACACTGAAGAGCATATCTTATCCAATAAGGGTCGGGACATAGAAAATGTAAAATGCAAAAGTCAAAAGTCAAAATTGATTTCAATTAATAAAGGTGAGAGAGCGCAATGAAATGACAACGAAGATGGATAGGGAGGAACTGATAAAGAAATTTTTTGAGCTTGAGGATGCAGATGAGCTTGTAATGAGAGCGTGGGAGCTTTTCATTGATGTCCAACGAGCATATAAAGATGAGAAAGAAGGGATTATCAGCAGGAGAGAATGGGATAAAGTGCAAAGGAATTTTGAAAGGTATATGAGAAAGAACAAATTAAGGATGCTGGACGAGGAAGGGGGGTTAAAAGCACATGAGCTTGCAATACTCAAAGGAGAAGAGGAAGAAGGTGAGATAAAAACTCTGAACAGCTTTGATGT
>JAGLZV010000154.1 GCA_023131215.1 Candidatus Methanophagales archaeon
CCTGTCAAATACCTATCAGTCACACCACAAGAGGCGTTGAAAATCGTGTACAAGGAAATGAAGGGTAAATCAACGGTAAAAGTGCTGAAAAAGGATAAGGCAACCGGCAAGCTCAAAAAGGCAGATGTCATTGACCAAAACGTTGATACGCTTGGCGACATTACCCTTGACGAGACGGAGAGACAACGCAGAAAAGCATACCTTGAACTGGTTTACAAAGGAGAATCACCGTATTATCCTGTCTGGAAGATAACAATCGGTGACTCGGTATTCTTCGTTGACCAGAGCGGAACGTTGACCTATAATGAGCCAGTACCAACACCAACACCTATACCCAAGTCCATCGAGCCAGTACTACAAATTGTCGAATAAAGGGGACTGTAAAATAAAAAAGTAAAAAGTTGAAAGATGCAAGAAGGCTTTCTTTTTCGCCTTCTTGTTTTTTATTTTTTAACCACAGATTACACGGATTAACACAGATGGAAAGATGAAAAACTTTATATAAGGGTAAGAATTTATTTACATAACATGAAAGAAAGGCAATTAGTACTTGTATAGCAGAAATAAAAGAACCACGAGATTCCACAACACTTTTTCTTTTTTACAAAAGAAAACCTGTGCTAAAAGAAAATAGTGTTTCTTTGGTAAAGCTTTCTTTCCTAAAGAAAGGTTTCTCTCAACCCCCTTATTTCCCCTATGGTCTCATCTTGCTTTTCCAGCATCAAATCTTGCTTTTCCAGCATTTTACTTGTATCGCTTTTCATCCCTTTCTGTGTCTCGAGTATATCCATACCGATATTCACGAATTTACCCATTTGAGATAGCATAAAACTCTGTGCAAACCGCTCTATTGGCTTAATCTTTCCTTCATAGTCCTCTACTTCTACCTCTTTCACTTCCGCTCGCTCTGTTTTTTCTTTTCTTATGAAATCAACAAATTTATCGGTATCAGCTCCACCCACAAGAAGTTCCACACCTTTTTCTATGTTCCGTGCCGGGAATTCCGGAATATCCAGTCCTTCTGCAAGCTCATATAAAAACAGCCGATAGCCTATATCCTGAACAACCTCCCCTTTTATCACTATCCTCTTCCCTTTCATTTTTCTACTTTACCCCGTACTTTATCTTATTTTTTGATAAAACTTTTTTCTAAAAAGTTTTAATGTACGCTTAACTTCTTCTCAATCAAACTTTAAGAAAGTTTGATCAAAATGCTACGCAATCGGCAAGCCTGACTTCGAGTTCTGCTATCTTCTCCATCACGGGAATCCTTGCTTCAAGCGAGTCAAACCTTGAATCCACCGCTTCAAACCTGGAAATCATTTCATTTCTTAAGCTCTCAGCCTTAGCATCTGCTGCCTCAAACTTTACCAATGTCTCGGTTCTGAGACTGGCGATTTCCTTCTCCACTGCATCTATGCGAACATCCACTTTATTGTCTACGCTTTCGATTTTTGCTTCCAGTGCCTTTATTTCACCTACAATTTCGTTTAGTTTTGGCAGAAGCAGTCTTTCAATCCAGCTTGGTATCTTTTCCATGAAGGATATTTACCTGTTGGTATTTAAATACAATTTGACTTTTTCACTTTGCACTTTTCATTTTTCATTGTTCATGTTATTATGCCTCCTCCTTTCGAGCAAATATCCAACACAGACGAGAGCAACAGCCGCTGCAAGCATCGCTAAACGAATTAACCACGCAATAAAGGTTTCATGGCATCCGTCTGAAAACTTTATATATCGGGGAAACCATTGATATTATAAAGGAGGTATAATAGAATGGCAACATTTACTGTTGTTGGAAAAAGAGGCATGATATACATCCCAAAGCCAATTCGTGAAAAAGCGCGATTAGAAGAGAGGATAAAGATAGAGATAGATCTGAATGAAGACGGCAACATTATCATTAAAAAAGTAGCCGATGTTAGAGCTGTGAGAGGTGCCTGGAAAGATAAAGAGGAGATAGTGAATGCGATAGAAAGCCTGAAGGATTACTGGAATGCCTGGAAACCATGAAAAAGGTTTGTTTGGATACTGACATGTGTATAGATTATCTTATTTCTCAAGAACATGAAAGAGATACTTCCATTCACAGAAAAAACGGCGAAGATCGCTGGTGAAATAATGGCAGAATTAAGACGAGAACAAAAACTTATTGAGATAAGGGACCTATTCATTGGTGCAGAATGTATCGAAAACAATACTTTACTGCTAACGAGAAATATCACTCACTTTGAGCGGTTAAGAGAACTTAAGTTTGCAGAAACACTTTTTCTTTGATCAAACAACACTTTTTCTTTACAAAAGAAAACCTGTGCTAAAAGAAAGTTCTTTTGGTAAAGCTTTTCTTTCTAAGAAAAGGTTTTAAGAAAGTTTGTTATTGTGTCTCCTCCTTTCGAGCAAATACCCAGCACAGACGAGAGCAACAGCCGCTGCGAGCATTGCTAACCGAAGCAACAACGCAACTAACGAAAACTCACCTTTTCCACCTCCGCCTCCCTCTTCACTCGACACTACAATGCCTTTCATCAAATATCCTCTAATCGCCTCGTCTCCTGTTTCACCCACTGCACTTTCTCCTCCAGCACCTGTCGTGCCTGTTCCCTCGCCCCAGCCACCACCAGTCCCTCCACCGCCTCCGTATAGATGCAGTGGCGGTTGACTTGAATCTTCCATAATCGTCTGTCCTTCCTGTTCGTATGCAGCTTCGTCTTCCGCGATTGCTTCATCCTCGGTTTGGCTCTCATAATGCGCTAAAACACGTTGCACTCGCTTTTCATCCCATCCCGGTGGGAACTTATTTTGTCTCATTTTCTTCTCCTTCGCATAAAACCGAAGTTTCATTGTTGATAATTCCTAAAGTAACTCTTTACCCTATAAACCACTAAAACTTTTTTGCAAGCAAAAACCTTTACTAAATTTCTCTTTCCATAGAAGATTTTTTAACTTTTACCACCACCTTAGCATATTCTTCCATAATATCCTCCAAGCGCATTGGCTCAATCTTTACATGCTCTTTTACCTTGCCTAAAGGATGCATATGCCATGTTTTACTCTTTGGATAGCCATTTATCCCAAATATCCGCTTATCTTCGACTATAAGTGCTGAAGTCAACGACTGTGTTTCCTCGTTAAAATAAATCTCAATACTTGTGTTTCCCTGCACGTTTATTCTAAACTTTATCGAGACCAATCGTTCGCTTACAACCTCGGGTTTTGGGAATTTTAAATCCACGCATATCTCCTTCAGTTTCTTTTCAAAATCATTTATCTTCACTTTCTTTCAATCCCAAATATTCTCTTTAATTTGTCAATTTCTGTTATAGCCGCTTCCCATTCGAAGAAATCGCTTTCTTCTTCCCAACTATGTTCATCGTTCATTATCTTTCCTTTCAATTTGCTAAATAATCCATATTTCAATTCGAACTGCTTAATCACTGCCTCCCTGTCTTTTACATACTCAATAAAATCTAAAACCGGTTTTAGCACGTCTTCAGGTAGTGTTTCTATTTTTTCTTCCACTTTTTTTCTGATTTCCATCTTACCTACCTCTACTTAATTTTTAATCACATTGTATATAAAGTTTATGTATCTGATCACCTTTTTTAACTTAATTTGCTGAGGATATATTCTTTTCCGTGAGCGAAGAAGTCTTTATTCTGGATTTTCATCGTTCCCATAACGCTCATCATGATATCCCTGTTTTTAGCACCCTTTTTGGTTCTGAAGCATCCCCATATTTTCCTTTGTCGCACACCCGGTCTTAGAGCACGCTCAGCGACATTGTTTGTAGGGTCCACACCAGGAACGAGTATGAAAGTGAACAGTTCATGCCTGTACTTCAATGCCCGCTTCGCCAGTTTTTTCACTCCATGATGCTTCCATTTCCCCTCCTGCGTCACGAACTTCTCCAGCCTGTCCACAAATTCAGCATACACTCTACTTCTTTCCTCCTCTGTTTCGAGTCCCTTCACTGCTTCCTTCGCATCTTCGAATATCTGCAATAGTCCTTCATAGAATTCAAGGGATTCAGGCGGTGGATGCTTCCGCTCAATGTTCTCTCTCGCAGGCACTATCAGATGCGACCAGCATTTCTGCTTCCGTCCCGGCGCGCCGTCGAACGATGGATAGAAATCCTGCCCGCTCACACCGTCATAGTCTTCTCCGAGAACTTTTATCACCACTTTCTTTCCCCGGTTCTTGCTCGTGAGATATAACACCGCTTCCTTTGACACAAAAGCCCAGAGCCACCTGTTCCTCCTGTCCACTCGCTGCCCTGTGTCATCGTAGTTGCAAATGTGCGATTCTCGCATCTCACACTTTATGCGCTTGTATTCATCACCGAACAGTTCAGCAGCCTTTTTGAGGTAGTCAACCACCGTTCCTACCGAGACGTGAGCATTGTAAGTGTCATTCAGGAGCGTTGCAATCTTGCCTTCCGGCAAATTCATGACATACCTCAGGTAAGCGATATAAAGGAGGAAACGAACGCCAAAATGGCGATTACCAATTGTCTCAGGGACTTCGGGATAAACAACCTTGTCACAGTGCTTGCAATATCCCTGCTTGATGATGTATTTGATTACATAAAGGGGGACAGGGATGATTTCTTCCTCATATCTCACCCTCACGTCCTCTAATTCTTTGAGCTCCCCACCGCAGTAAGGGCACTCCTCGAGCTCGAGGACAATGGTCGTGTCCACTCTATCCGGTCGCTTGCGTGAAGTTCCCTTGTGTCCAAACGGAGGTCCTCTCTTTTTGGGCTTCTGGTTCGCGTTCGAACTTCTTCTTCTCTTTTTGGATGTTTTTAAGCCGAAAATAGTCTGTCTTAACTTTTGATTCTCCTCTTTTAATTCGTTGATCTCTTCTTTCTGCTTGTTGTTCTCTTCTTGCAGTTCGTTGATCTTTGATTCTTTCTCTTCGAGTTTTTTATGTAGACGGCGGTCTTCTTCCGTTAGTTCTCTAATTTTTCCCCGCAACTCTTCCATAATCTCTGAGTCCCTCTTGTTCATCCTGCATTCCCAATTTGGGCTCATTTATTTTATGATTTTCGGTTTTTAACGATTATCACACGCTATTTTTCATTCTGGACTGAGATAATTTCGCAAACCACTATTTTATCAAAAAAGAAAAACTTTAAAAACCTGATTAGATACAAGTTTATTTATATTGAAGGTTGTCCATGCGCAATCTACAACTATATAGGCAATTATTGGAGTGATTACACTGGTGTTGATTCAGACGGCGACGGGATTGGAGATACTGCATACCACATTAATGGTTGAGAGAATGACTACAAATTTAGTTTCACTATTCCAAAATATTTATCAGAAAGCTCTTTTATTTTATTAACCCTTCTTTTTGGGATTTGGTAGTATTTGAAATTGGGATTTGTTCTGCCTCTTCCTCTCCATCAAATAGCCAGCACAAACGAGAACGACAGCCACTGCAAGCATCGCTAAGCGTAGCAGCAACTTAACCAACGAGAACTCACCTCTTTCACCGCCACCTCCTCCCTCTGCTTCACTCCGCGCTACGGTGCCTTTCATCAAATACCCGGTAATCGCCCTGCCTCCGCTTGCACCTATCGTAGCTTCTCCACTCCCGCCTGTTGTTGCCCCGGCTTCTGTTACTGCTTCATCACCTTCACCAAGTCCAGTGCCGGTTCCAGGACCTCCACCTCCTGGCGATAATCTTAGTGGCTTTTCCGTAATTGTTACGCGTATATCCTTAGTAGCGTTATTATTGTTTTCACCTTCGCCATACGCATTTTCTTCGTTCACATTATGCTCCGAATCCGCCTCAACCGTGATAGTGACATTCTGTATTTTGATCAGTTCAAGAGCTCCAAGCTTATCCGGTGCCGTCCATGTAAAGTTCACCGTCGTTTTATTATTGCCCTCCAGCAGGTCAACAGTCCTGAAAGCTTCTTCCGGCGTTCCATCACTTGCGGTGAACCGCACCCTGAAGTTTTCCGCCTTAGCCTCTCCTATGTTGCGTATGGTCGCTTCTATCTTGCGTGTTTCGCCACCTTTTACAGAAGAAGGTGCATTCAGCCATGACACAGTCAGGTCTGGCAGGTATTCCACCTTCAAAACCGCATTCGTCGCCATCATGTAGTTGCCTCTGCTCTGTATCTGCGCTTTGTTTGTTGATTCCAAATAATCGGTAACCTCCTCCCACTTGTTTGCGGTAAAAGCTATGTTACTATCTCCTTCATATTCCCAATAGCTTTCACCTATCGGATTGCCTACATCCCAACCGTTGAACATGAGTACGTCTCCTACAGTTACACCATCACATAACGCTTCTTTTTTCCATGAGCCTAAAACCGTCAGCAATTCCGCTTTACTCACCTTACTTTTATTCACAACACCCTTAAAAGAAGCATTTGCAATGCACTGTTTAGGATCAAGA
>JAGLZV010000155.1 GCA_023131215.1 Candidatus Methanophagales archaeon
TTTAAGCGAGATAACAAAATTGGACATTAGCGAGGATGTTTTACACGTGTATGCAGGTGAGAAAGAGCAGTTAAGTGCGCAAATTAACGAGGTAGAGGATTATAAGCGAGATTGCTGCAAGGTATGTGAAGATTTCAGCGGGCTGTTTTCAGACATAAGTGTTGGAAATGTCAGCTCACCTGCGAGTAAGTCATCAGTTATAATTCGCACTGATTTCGGGAAGGAAGTATTTGAAGGTGCTTTGGAGCGTGGATATATAGAAGCAAAGCCAATAGACAAGTCTGGTGCGGATTTGATACACAAGTTAATGAAGGAGAAGAAAGAAGCAGGAATTGCAGAGAAGGAGAGGAGGAAGAAGAAGTTGATGGAACAACTGAAGTAACATGTGGACTCCCTTGCGATGGATTCGTTGAAGTTTTTGCGGATAAAACTCCCGGAATACTTGAGCAAGTTCGAAAAAAATTAAAAATAAAATCGAAGAGTTAAAGTTAAAAAAGAGAAAAAAATAAAAAAAACTTTTTTGTATTTGTCCGTTACTCTACGCCGACATCGTCAGATATGGATGTGGCTCCTTGAGTTCAATCTCGTGTTCTGTTTGCGCCGCCTCCCCGACAATCATGTCTATCATCCCTATTAACGGGAACACCGTCGGTGCATGCTCTATCGGACCATACAGGATGTAATCATTGCCCAAAAGAGCGGGGATAACGTTACTGCCTATATCGCACATCTTGAACGCATCTGCCCCCGGTCCTATCCAGACACCTTTTCCTGGATGTTCCGAATGCTCTTTCCTGTATGCCTTTATCCACGTCCACGCAGAAGGCGCATTGTGTATCCCTAACCCGCAGGGGATACCCCATTTCGACTTGAATACAAGCGCACATGCGCATGTGGACCCCGCACCTGCACCAATAGGTAACGTAGCAGGGTCAATCAATGGTTTTGTTATCCCACATTCCTTGCCTATCGTCAGTATACCCTTTTCAACGCCTCTTATCTTAACCGTGCCGACTCCCGTCTCCATTAAATCTGCTCTACCCGCTACTGTCGCATCTTTTGGATTGAACGACAGTAAAATAGCAGATTCCAACTTGGCATCCTTAATTACATCGTATTCATCGTCAGTTATAGACATGTTTATCGAATTGTAGATTGCCTTATCTGACAGTCCCACTTCATCGCAATATTTAGCACCTGCCATCTTCGCCTCCGCAACGGTAGAATCAATCAAGAACGGGTCATCGCTTACTTTTGTGCAGAACTCTATCTCTTTTATCATCGCCTCTTCTGATTCCGAGAATATCTGCATCCAGCACGGGTTCCCGGTTGTATCGGACATCTCATCCTGCATATTTATCACATCTTCCGCTTTCTTCTTGTCAAATATCCCTTTATCCGCATCTTCAACGATATCGTGTTTCGCATAGAATATCGTGCCTGCGAGAACGGTTGCTACCTCTCCCGGCTGCCCTCCTACCTTCGTTTTCCCTATTTCATATATATCCTGTTTCCTATCAAACACAAACATTTTTTCCTGTCCTCCTTTTTCCTATCCTCTCTCTTTTATTTTAGATTAGGAACATCACAAATATCAGTATCCCCACGATAGCACCGTACAATATGCCAAGTGCTAAGCCAATTTTCTCTCCCTGTTTTTGCGCCAGTTCACCCGCTACGAACTCGACTTTCTCATCCATTGCATTCAACCTATCCAGCAATTTCGTATGTTCTGGTGGTGTTATTGCAATTGGTATGGAGACACTTAACTCTCTCTCCAGTTCCTCTTCTAACTTTTCCAGCTCCTCTTCCCTTTCTTCTTCACTTTTCTCTTCTTCTGCCATCGCTACTTCACCCCCATTAACACTATCTTCAAGCCGGCAAGCACGAGGCTTACAAAGATGCCCAGTGCAAATCCTTTAACAAAACCGACCCAAAGTCCTGCTGCGAATCTCGAATCCTTTCCTATGACCGTTATCAGCTTCCTTAAATCCTCTATCTTCGCCGTTATCACTGCCGTCTCCGGAGTCTGTTGTGTAACCTTCTGTGCTGCCATTTTAAATCACCCCCTTTAATGCCAAATAAATAATGAAAGGTATAGCGACAACTAAAGCGAGCAAAAATCCCGCTGCTAACCCGAGAATGGTATTCTTTGATATTGCCATTGATAACTTGTAGTCCCTTGCCATCACCTGTGACTTATATCTCGCACTCTCTACTGCACCGGTGATTGTGCCCATGAACGGATCGGCAGACATAGCTAACGGCATTTCCAGTTCCGCCGCTTCTTCTTCCTCTTCTCCCACCTTCACTATCATCGGGTCTTCAGGAAAGGCACCCGGGTCTTTTCCTACGCACTCCTGGACTTTCGCTTTTATCGCCCCTACGTCTTCTGAACCAAGCATGTCAATTATTTCTACTTGCTGTCTGAATCGCTCAACCGCTTCATGCGGCACGTTCTCAATGAACGGTATTGCCCCTGGTGCGTCTATTATCTTATGCGATTCTGTATCTATGCCTTTTGCATGCATTGCCTTCAACGACCCGGCGCATACATGCCCCGGAACTTCTGGTCCTGCGAGTATATAGAACCTTATGTTTGGATTGGCGATAATATTCGCTACCTGCTTCTCTAATCCAATGTTCTCTGTCTTGCATGAGCCTACTATTGAAGCACCCGCATCTAATAAGATCTTTACTGCATCGTCTTTAAAGTGACCACCCGATGAGGATACCGCTACGGGATTTTTAGGATCCCCTGCCTCATAATCACCCGTCGCTACGGGCCATCCCTCTGCTGGTTCTTTCTTCTCCGCCATTATTATGCACCTCCAAATCCTATTCCATACAGCACAAGTGCTACTGCCAGGATACCGAACGTCAGTCCTATCATCAGCATCGTGATAAACCCTGCTATGTTTGTTATTCCCTCCCGGTTAGGCTGTGCCATCGAATAAGTAGTCGTCGGGTCAAGAATGTTGAACAGGTCATCAACGGCATCTTCTAAGATGCTCAACTGCTCGTCTATCGGCGCTAAACTCACCTTGTAAAAACCCGGTCTGGCTTCTCCTACTGTCAGCGTTGACTCCGCTAAAACAACGGTGTATTTTTCATTTATTACTATTACCATCTCTTTTCTTAGCCTCCTAAAGTCTTTATCAGTCCAGTGCGATGAGCCGCGTATGCTTCCTCCAGACACGCTTTCATGTATG
>JAGLZV010000156.1 GCA_023131215.1 Candidatus Methanophagales archaeon
CCAAGCCAGTCTATTACATCCTCCTCTTCTATTTTCTCCGCTTGCTCCACCGTCTTCCCTTTTATCATCTCTGTAATAGCAGACCCGGAGGCAAAAGCGCCTGCACACCCTATTGCTTGAAATTTCGCTTCTTTTATCACTTTTGACCCCGGCTCAATTACCAGGAAAATCTCCATTGTGTCTCCGCACGGACCGGTATATACAAAATAGGCGTCAGGGTCCTCTATTATTCCTACGTTCACTTTCTTGAGGAAGTATTCTATCGCCGTGCTTGAATATCCAGATATTTTCAGTAAGTTTTTTATATTTTCTTCACCCGCCATATCCATCAACCTTTAATAATTTCCATCTTCATACTATATAAAACTTAATGGTTTTTAGCGAATATAGAAATATTAGCCCGAATTTTTAAATGAACAGAGAAAGAGAATTTTAGAGCACTGTTTCCAACAATTCCTCGATCACCGCATCCTCCAACAGAAGAAATCCTTTTGTAAGTTTTGCAATTCCTTTATAGAAATCAGATAGCTCGCATTCGTATAACATCCGCTTACCATCCATCCACCACGACTCGTAAGGCTGCACTGGAAGTCTATGAGGACCGATAAACAGGCGAGTGTATTCGTCTATCAGGGCTTCATGCAGCTCATCAATGGCTTTGCCTTTACTTTTCTCTATAAACTCTTTTAATATACGCAATCCCTCAGAAAGCTCTTCGTCTAATATAAATAACTTGCTGTTTTTTCTTTAACCACTATTCAATCCTTGAAATACTTTCGGAGAACAATAAATAGAATAACCGATATGACGCTGACCGAACTGCCAAAGAAGAATGTCAAGCTGTGCGTGGGCGTTATGGTCCATAGAAATCCGGCGACTAAACTTGCTGGTAAAGCAATTATGCCTATCATCGTATGAAAAGTACCCAGAGCGGTTGCCCTAAAATCTTCTGTGGCTAGGTCGGAAACAAAAGCCCTTTGATTCCCATCTACCATTGCATACACCACGCCATAAAGGGGAAATAAAACTAAAAAGGCGGCGAGTGAATCAAAAAAAGCAAAGCCGAGACAGGTCACTGAAAACAGGAAGTAGCCAAAAATAAGCACTTTCTCTCTTCCTATTCTGTCTGACAGCGTGCCGAAAGGAATGGCAAGCACAGCATAGAAGAAGTTAAAAAGAACGTATAAAAGGATAACGAGGGCGATTGACTCCTTCTCCCCTATATGAGCAAAAGCATCCAGTGCCTTTAATATGAAGAACATGTAGGTGAAATTGGCTAATGCGAATATGGTAGCCACCGTGATGAACAACTTAAGTGGCACAGGCAGTTTTTTCAGGCTTATCTGTAAGCTTATCCCCTGCGGGTCTCTTTTACCTTCTTTTACAAAATATAGCGGGACTAAAGAGAAAAAAGCAACTATCGCTGCTATAAATATAATTAACTTATAAAATGCGATTGGCTCGAAAAAAGCGATTTGGTCGAGGTCAAACCATAAAAAATAAAGTAAAAGCAAAACAACTACCGACCCTGCAATCGCACCCGCAGTGTCGAGTGCTCGGTGAATTCCAAATCCCTTACCCCTCGCTTCAGGCATGGAATCCGCGATAATTGCATCTCTTGGTGCAGTTCTCAATCCTTTCCCCACGCGTTCAAAACTGGTGAAGATTAATATGTGCTGCCATATCGTGGAGAGGGACAGGAGCAACTTAAAGCCCGCAGAAGTCAGATAGCCAGAAGATACAAATATCTTCCTCCTTCCTATTCTGTCAGACCAGTATCCAGAAAGAACCTTTAATATGCTCGATATGCTGTCTTGTAATCCACCGATTAACCCTACAATACTAACAAACCCTAGAATCAAACCAGCACCGCCTAAAGCGGTAATGAACATCGGTAGAATCGGGATTATCATTTCACTGCTTAAGTCGTTCAGGAAACTGACAACACCTAATAGAAGTACATTTGCGCTTATCCCTTTCAGATATTTGTTCTTCATTACACTTTTTCTTTAAAACTTTTAAGAAAAGTTTTATCAAAAACGCTTCGCATAAAAAGAAAACCTGTGCTAAAAGAAAAAAATTATCGTTTCAAAAGTAAAATCAAAAAGCTTATCTTATCAGGAGTCTTGTATAATTTTAAAATAAAAAGAGGTGAAAAAACGTGTTTGACGAACCTGTAATAGAGATAAGCACGAAAGAAGTAACTGCGATAACTCCTGATACTTCGGTAGCGAAAGCCATTGGCATTATGGAAAAGAACAAGTTCCACAACTTGGTTGTACTTGATAGCAAGGAGATATATCTCGTTAATATACAAGACCTGATTATTGCGCCCAGTGCCGAATCATACGTGGATGGAGTCATGTTTAAGCCCCACTGCATAGATAAAGATACGCCAACTATTGATGCAATATGTGAGTTGATAGATAGTGGTCAGAGAGCGGCTCCAGTAGTTACCGATAATGACAAACTTGTAGCAATCGTTACATACTACGACATTATGAAAAGGGGAGCGGAGTCGCTCATCTTGAAAGATACCGAAGTTACGAGGGTAATGACCAGAAAACCTGTCTGTGTAGAAACGGCGGACAGCATTGGTAAAGCGAGAAGCATCATGAAAAAGAACAACATAGGACGGGTTCTTGTGGTTGATGCGAAGGATAAATTAAAAGGCATAGTCACCGGGGGAGATATTTTAAAGAAAATTTACAAGCCAAAAAGAAAGATGACCGTGGGAGAGCTGAAAGGAGAGAATGTTCCAAGAATGGAGCAACCGGTCTCGCTCATTATGAGCGCTCCTGTGATAACCGCTGATACAGATGCAAATCTCGCAGAGATGGCGAATTTGATGCAGGAACACGATATACGAGGTGTGCCTATTGTAAAAGATGAGGTTCCGAGAGGAATCGTGACAATACTGGACATAATGAAGTATCTGCGGGAGCTTAAAGAGAAGGCAATGATTAATGTAGAGATTCAAGGAGCTCTTGATGAGGAATATAAGGAACTCGCAGATAGGATTATCGAAACAGATGTGAGGAAAATTGCCAAAATTGCTAACCGGGTGCACTGGATAAAAATAGTGATAAAGAAGGAGAGGGACAGAGGCGGCGGTTCATATTATAAAATCGGTGTGCATGTGAAAACACCTGATAAACTGTATGTTGGTCAGAGCGAGCCAGGAGGCACCAAAACGATGATAGCAAAGAGAGGGGCGGGTGAAGTGGAAAAGAGGGAAGGAAAGAGGAGATGGGACTTTGTTGATGTGCTGAAGGATGCTTTGCTTTCGGTTGAGGGACAGATAGAGGAAGACAAGAAAAGAAAACAGATAAGAAACAGGAAGTATTATTGAGAATGCAAAAAACCTTTAAATTTAAAAATCGCAAGCGATCTGCTTTGTACGCTTCGGGCATGTAAGATACCTTATTTATAATTGCACCTATACCATAATCAAACACAATGGAAAGAACTGAACAGTTAATTAAAGAAATGAAGAAGTATTTATTGTTTCGTTAACTCATCTACAAATAAAGCCAGACCATCCCTTGAGTAAAAAGGTATTGGAATATCAGATAGATAGGATAAAAAGGATTTCAAAACCAAAGAAGGATGAAGCCGTATTGGGCGTTGCATGATTGTTTTCAACGACCGAAAACATCCAGAAGTTCACTCAAATCGCTTATAACGAACTCATCTTCCTTCTTTACTTCTACTCCGCTCTTCCTTCCCTCTCCCTTTACTTTTCTGTTCCT
>JAGLZV010000157.1 GCA_023131215.1 Candidatus Methanophagales archaeon
TGGTGCCGAAGCTGAAGCACGTTAATTTGAGTATATCAACATCTAAGCAGATGATAGAGGGCAAATTCAGGGGCAAATTCGGCTGGGAGGACATAATAAGAGAGATGTGCGAGGCGGTTGACACCGCCAGGGAACACGGTGCGGGGACTATTGGAGTCAATGCAGAAGATGCATCGAGAACAGAACTCGAACGGCTGATTGAATTTGCCGAAGCTGCAAAACAGCATGGCGCAGACAGGATAAGATACTGTGACACTCTCGGATACGACGACCCGTTCACCATGTATGAGCGAGTAAAAGCACTCGCTGAGGCGGTGTGTATTCCCATCGAACTGCACTGCCACAACGATTTGGGTATGGCAGTTGCCTGCTCTGTTGCAGGCGCCAAAGGAGCAATAGATGCGGGTGTTGATGCGTACATCAACACCACGGTCAACGGAATGGGCGAGCGAGCCGGCAACGCAGACCTGGTCGCAACAATACTTGCAGTAAAGAAAGCGAGCGGTTTTGAAAACAAATATCGGTTACAGGATGTAGATTTAAGCCATGCATGGCGGACCTGCAACTACGCTTCTCTTTCTTTTAGAGTCCCCATCCCGGTCAACCAGCCCGCAGTAGGTGATAACGCCTTTGCACATGAATCTGGCATACACGCTGACGGTGCATTAAAGGACAGCAGAAATTATGAACTGTACGACTACACTGAAGTAGGCAGGGGGCATATCGAGCAGATTGAGACCGGCAGGCTTATAACAACGGGTGAATATTCAGGAATAAAAGGGTTCAAGAACGTGGCAGGTAAATACGAGTTGAAATTTCGTGATGACAAAGAAGCTCGAGAGATATTAGAGCTTGTACGGTATGCGAACGTTCATACGCAGAAGCCCGTGACCGAGGACGAGATGAGGTTCATTGCACAATACCCGCATCATGCAAGGATGATTATGTCGGTACAACCATAAACAAATATGCTCAATAAAAATATATATGCAACTGGGATATATCATAGCAAAAATGGAGAGGAATAAGAATGGAAGATGCAAAAACAATAAAGATTAGTCCTAAGGTTTATGCGGAATTAAACGCTTTTGCGGAGATTCTCAGTGACCGATTGAAGAAGCATGTCTCGATTGATGATGCGTTGGAAAATTTACTATCGCGTGCACATAGAAAGAAGCCAAGCGATTTTGCGGGCGCTTGGGTAATGAGCGACGAGGAGGAGAAAGAAATCAAAGAGAGTCTTAGGGAGTTGTGGAGAACGTGGAAGATGGATTGATCGTGGATACGGACATTTTAATTGATCTGCTACGCAAGAAAGATTATGCAGTTCCACTCGTAAAGAAGTTTGAAGAAGAATTAGAACTTGCAACGAGTGCAATAAACGCGTTTGAGTTATACAGAGGTGCGTACAAGTCACGAAATCAAGAGAAGAATCTCGCATCGGTAAAAGGGCTATTAAATAGTCTGCGTATGTTAAATACGGATGAAGATTCGATGGAAATGGCAGGGAAGATAACCGCGAGTTTAGAACGTGATGGAAATATGATAGATATTCGGGATTTATTGATTGCTTCGATTGCTTTGGTTAATGGTTTTGGGGTTTTGACGAATAATATAGAGCATTTTAAAAGGATAAAGCATTTAAGGGTTGTTAGTGGCAAATGATTAGATTTTATTAAATGTGAAAAAATCTTTTGTGGTGATGGCTAATTATGAGTTCGTATGCGAGGATGGGAAATAAAAGGAAGAAGTATGCGACCAGATATATATTTCTGTCGCCTTCGAATTCTTATTCTTAATAAACTTGAACAGAAAGTGAAAAGAGAAAGACAAACAATATCGAAAAATATCGAAAAATTAATATATACGATTGATTTAAATTATGAGGTGATTAATATGTCTGGAACAGTTGCAGAAAAGATAATTAACGAGCATATTGTAGAGGGCGAAATGGCACCAGGGGAAGAGGTTGCTTTGAAGATCGACCAGACGCTTACCCAGGATGCTACTGGTACAATGGCTTACTTACAGTTCGAAGCCATAGGTATACCAGAGGTGAAAACTGAACTGAGCGTTAGTTATGTTGACCACAACACGCTACAAACAGACTTTAAAAATCCTGATGACCATAGATACCTCCAATCCGTAGCCAGGAGATACGGTTTGTATTTCTCCCGCCCGGGTAATGGTATATGTCATCAACTCCATCTGGAAAGATTTGCTCGCCCTGGTAAGACTCTGATTGGTTCTGACAGTCATACACCTACTGCGGGTGGTATAGGTTCGTTTGCCATAGGTGCTGGTGGTCTGGATGTAGCAGTTGCCATGGCAGGTATGCCGTACAGAATAAAGTATCCAACGATTACGGGTATAAAACTTACAGGGAAACTTCCTGATTGGGTCTCAGCCAAGGACGTCATACTGGAGGTCCTTCGCAGGATAGATGTCAAAGGCGGTGTGGGAAAGGTGCTGGAATACTTTGGTCCCGGGGTTAAGACCCTTAGCGTACCAGAGAGAGCAACAATAACTAATATGGGCACGGAAACAGGAGCGAGGACGAGCGTATTCCCGAGCGATGAAGGGACACGGACCT
>JAGLZV010000158.1 GCA_023131215.1 Candidatus Methanophagales archaeon
TACCGGGATTGCTTATATCCTTCCCAGCGGTTGCTAACTTCTTCTCCCCTATCTCTACCATTGTATCCAACTGCCTTTTTATCTCGACTGGGGACATTCTTGTCGTGTTGTCCCAGGCTAAATTGTAATTTGGATACACCCTGCCGTTGAGGTCAATCCCTGCTAATACCTTATCACCCGGTCTCGCACCGTTTGAAAATATGACGCTGTCCCTCTTTACCGTTCCTATTATTCCAACATCCAGTGCATCGTAAGAGGTGTCAGGATGTAGATGCCCCCCAACCATTGGCACACCAAATTTTTTCACCCCATCTTCCATTCCTCTTCCCAGTTCTGCACATATATCCTTCTTCTGCGTTGAGGTCAGATTCACCATTGCCAGAGGTGTGCCGCCCATCGCCGCTATATCATTCACATTCACAAGAACCGCACAATACCCCGCCCACCAGGGGTCTGCATTCAACAATCTACCCCAGATACCATCCACGGCAAGTAAAATGAAATCATCATTATCAATTTTAAGCACTGCGGCATCCTCTCCAAATCCCATTATCGTTCGACTTCCTACTCGGTCGGAATTCCCCAGCCTTTTTACAAGGTCACTTATAGCTTTTTTCCGCTTCACTCCATCGAAGTTTCTCAGCCCCTCTGCCAGCGATTCTAAATCTTCGCCTTCTTTTGCGCTCTCCATTTTTATCCCCCTTATCCAATCTCTTCTATTATTTCCTTTACCTCCCCTATATCTTTTATCCTGAAATCCGCAACCTCAAAAATCTTTCCAGGCCTATCTGCTTCTTCTTGCAACGATAGCACTGCGATATCAGCCTCCCACATCGCAAGATAATCATTCCTATCGTCCCCCACCATCATCACCTTATGCTCTTCCTTCAACTTCCTTACCAATTCCCTCTTATCCTCTGGCTTCATCATTCCAAATATATTGTCCGCAGGTATGTCAGGTAAATAAGCCGCCATTTCCTCTCCTTCTATCCTATCCCCGGATGCAAGAAATAGCAAGATACCCATCGCACGTAATTCTTTAAAGAGTTTTAGCGTTCCCGGGAAAAAATTTATACCCCCGGCAATCACGTATTTTATCACTCCTCTTGCCATATCCATAATCAAGCCCACCCCTATTACTGGAAGAATATCACACCTCCTTAAAAAGGACATCGTTTCATGCACGTCCTTCAATTTAACGTTTTTATCCCTTAAAATTGCTTCCACTACTTCGCTGTCACTAACTCCTTTTTTCTTATATATAACTTTATTTTCTATTTTTTTCTCACGCATCAAGTCAGATAGAATTTTAGAGGGTTCCTCTTTTTCCAGCGTTTCTTCATATCTCGTCTTTAAAATCGTCATCGCACCTCTTTCAAGCCAGTCCGTACAGGTTATTCCCGAGACCCTGCTACGCTTTGTCACTCCTCTTTCTATATCTTTTATAATCCTGAAAGGTGCGTATAAAACGCCAGCACCATCAAAAACAACTGCTAACTCTGACATTCTAATTCCTACTCCCGGTTCCACTTCCATACCTCCTTCTTTTCTCATCCTCATCCATAATTTTAAAAAGTATTTGTATCAACTACAATACAAAATATGAGATAAAGTAAAGAAAGGTGATGATAAAATGATGCAAGACCTGGTAACAGAGAGGTGGGAGGACTTTCTGAAGCGGTATTGCTGGACCGAACTTATAGAGATGTCAAATTCTTATCCGGAAAAGCGTAGTTTGTTTGTCAAATTCGCGGATATGGATATATATGACCCGAATCTTGCAGATATGCTTTTGGAAGACCCGGATGTGGCAATAGAAGCTGCAACACGAGCTTTAAGGGAAATGGATATTCCTACGGGTGTTACGCTCGATGAAGCTAATCTTCGTATAATAAAGCTTCCGAGAAAGGTGAAGATACGGGACATTCGAAGCAACGACATAGGCAAGCTGGTGAGTATAGAGGGATTGGTGACAAAGGCGACCGAGGTAAGACCGCGGGTAGTGGAAGCGGTATTTGAATGCCCTTTTTGCGGACATATCTTTTCAGTAGAGCAAGGTGGAAGGCAATTCAAAGAGCCGAGGGAGTGCGAGCGTGAAAGTGGTGGATGCGGTAGAAAAGTACAGCATTTTAAGTTATTGGTGGATAAGTGCAAATTCGCAAATGCGCAAAAGATAAGATTACAGGAATCGCCAGAGGAATTAAGAGGCGGGGAATTACCTCAAGCGATAGACGTTAATCTGGAAGATGACATTTCAGGTGAGATATCTCCCGGCGACCGGGTTATTGTTGCCGGTATTCTCAGGTCATATCAGAGGACGACACAATTTGGGAAGACGCCTTTCTTCGATATATACCTGGATGGCAATTCGTTGGAGATAATGGAGGAGGAGTTTGAAGAGATAGAGATAACGGAGGAGGATGAGCGAGAAATAATGGGGCTCAAGAATCAGCCAGACGTGTATGAAAAGCTTATAAGAAGCATCGCTCCCTCTATATACGGCTATGAGGAGATAAAAGAGGCGATGGTGCTCCAATTGTTTGCAGGCATTCCAAAGGAGCTGCCGGACGAGACGAGGGTGAGAGGAGACATACACTTGCTGCTCGTTGGTGACCCTGGAGTCGCAAAATCGCAACTGCTCACTTACTTAGTGAAGTTAGCACCTCGAGGGTTATATACGGGTGGTAAAAGCAGCACTTCCGCGGGACTTACCGCAGCCGCGGTTAGAGACGAGTTTGGAGAAGGGCGCTGGACTTTAGAGGCTGGTGCATTAGTGCTTGCAGACAAGGGAATAGCGGCAGTGGATGAGATAGACAAGATGAAAAAGGAGGATCGCGATGCGCTACATGAGGCGATGGAACAGCAAACGGTGAGTATAGCCAAAGCAGGGATAATGGCAAGGTTAAACGCAAGATGCTCTCTGTTAGCGGCTGCGAATCCTAAATACGGACGCTTTGATAAATACACGGCGATTGCGGAGCAGATAAATATGCCTCCTACGTTGTTGTCGAGATTTGACCTTATTTTTACCATGATGGACAGACCGAATGAAGAGATGGACACGAAGACTGCGGAACATATATTAGAGACGCATTA
>JAGLZV010000159.1 GCA_023131215.1 Candidatus Methanophagales archaeon
GGATGCCCCCCCGCTATATCGGTGTCTATTGCGATAGCCACGTCGGGGTTGAGTTCATAAGCGGAGGTTCGTGCTCCCTTCAACCCTACTTCCTCCTGCACCGTGCCCACTGCATATACCTCAAATTCGGTATTTGCCCTTTTAAGTGCTTCTATCATTATCGCAACGCCGGAACGATTGTCAAAAGCTTTACAAGTAACTCTTTCATTTTTTAGATCTACAAAGTCCTGGTCTATTGTGACTGGTGTTCCGATAGAGATGCCGGCTTGTTCCACTTGGGCTTTGCTGCGCGCTCCTACGTCTATGAACATATCTTCAGACTTTACCACCTTCTCGCGCTCTTCCTTCTTCATTTTATGCGGTGGTTTCGAGCCTATAACGCCATACACACTCCCTCTCACTCTCTCTTTCTCTTTATCGCTGCCCTTTCTTTTGCCCTCGGAGTCAGTGTGCAAAATTACTCTTTGGTTGAGCAGCGTCTGGTCAAACCAGCCACCCATAGTTGAGAATCTTATGAAACCCTCGTCTTCTACATGCTTTACCATAAGTCCTATCTCATCGAGATGCGCAGCAATCATAACAGAAGGTTTTTTGCCGTGCTTCGTTGCTATCAGATTCCCCAGCCTGTCGGTCTTTATTTCATCCACACATTGCTTTATCTCCGCTTCTACGATTTCCCTTATTTCGTCTTCGTAGCCTGGAACACCATGTGCCTCAGCTAATTTTTTCAACAATTCTCTCATTTCAGTCATTTTTTTATTTTATTGCGAAGCGTTTTTGATAAAACTTTTCTTAAAATTAAAACTTTTAGTCCCGCCTCCCGGATTTGAACCGGGGACATCACGGTGTCCGCGCGCGGTATGCGACCTTTGGGAGGTGGTCAGAAATTCACACTACAGCCGCGCACTCTTCCAAACTGAGTTAAGGCGGGATTTTGTTTTCGTTAGATATTATCAATTTAAACTATATAAATAATTTCCAATAAAGGGGGAGGGAAGAGATGAGGAAGTTAATTGAAGAAGCGAAGAGAATCCATGCACAGGCAATCGGGGAACTGGAAAGGGGAGAAAAATTAAATAAAAAGTTAGGCTTGTCCGACAGACTCGGTGCGCGGGATACACATCTTCACAGGCAATGTTTCTATAAAGGCGAGTGCGAAGCAGATGCAATAAAAGAAGATTTGGGGAAGGTTAAAAGGTATGTAGAAGACATCGAAAAAATAGTAGTAGAGATAAACGAAAGGTAATTGTAAAAAATCCAAATCCCAATACTACCAAAAACCTCTCTTTTAAAAAAAGATTCTTGAAATTACGCCTTGTGCGTTGGGATTTAGAAATTGGGATTTACTTGGGATTTGGTAGTATTTGACATTGGGATTTTAGCTGATGTTACTGTGGTGCTAACAATTCAACTTCCACTTCTTCTCCTTCTTCTATTATTTCCTTCCCTTTCTCCACGAATATATATCCATCGGCTTTTGATAGCGTGGTGATTGCACCGGAGCCAGAGAGGATAGGATAAGCAAAGAAGTTTTCTTCTTCAGGTGGTTTCATTTTCACAAGATTCACAAGCACGTATTCATTTCGCCCGGGTTCAGAGAAGATTCTAAGCGCTGCCTTTGCCTTCGCTTTTATTCGCTTTGTCTTTCTTTTTCCATCTTCTTCATAATTGTGCGGGTGAATGCTCGATATTGTGCGCAGCAAAGGTGCAACGAAAAGATTGAAGGTAATCAATGCGGAAGTTGGATTACC
>JAGLZV010000016.1 GCA_023131215.1 Candidatus Methanophagales archaeon
TCTTAATTGTATCAATAATTGTTATAAATTTAAATAAAGAAATAGGAGTTTAGTCATGGCATGGGCAAATTAAAATAAAATGGATAGCGAAGAATATGACATAGAATACTTCAAGGAGAATGGATTCATAAGGAAGAAATGCGAGAAGTGTGGCTCGCACTTCTGGACTCGTGACAAAGATAGAGATACATGTGGTGATGCTCCTTGTGAAATTTATTCGTTTATAGGCAAGCCTATTTTTGAAGAGAGAAGCGTGGAAGAGATAAGAGAAGCTTTCCTTTCTTTCTTTGAGCATTGTTCGCACAAGCACATGAGAATGAAAAGGTATCCGGTTGTAGCACGATGGCGAGATGACATCTACCTTAACATCGCTTCTATTGCAAATTTTCAGCCTTTTGTAACTTCAGGCAAAGTTCCACCACCTGCAAACCCACTTGTCATTTCTCAGCCCTGCATAAGACTCGAAGACCTTGAATCCATTGGAAAAACTGGTCGCCACTTAACCGCATTCGAGATGATGGGGCATCATGCCTTCAATAAGAGAGGGATAGAGGAGATATACTGGAAGAACGAGACCGTAAGGTATTGCGATAAATTTCTGAGGCAACTTGGTGTGGATATGGGCAGCGTAACGTATAAAGAAGCGCCGTGGGTGGGAGGAGGAAATGCAGGTCCATGTCTCGAAGTCATCACAGGCGGGTTAGAGCTTGCTACGCTCGTTTTTATGGACCTCGAACTTTCTCCTCAAGGTGAAATAAGCATAGAAGGACAGCGATATAAGAGAATGGACACTTATATCGTGGATACTGGGTACGGGTTGGAAAGATTTGTATGGGCGTCTAAAGGCACTCCCACAGTCTATGATGCGATATTTCCGGGCGTAATAAAGGAATTGGTAAATGCATCGGGGATTGAACATCCGTTAGAGACGCATCCCGAGATAATCATACGGAATGCGAGTTTGTCTGGAGCTATGAAAAGAGGAGAAATAGCAAAGAAGTTGGGTATTTCGTCTGAATTTCTCAAGAATATCCTAGAGCCGATAGAAACAATCTATACAGTTGCAGACCATACAAAATGCCTGGCTTTTATGCTCGCTGATGGCATCGTGCCTTCCAATGCGAAAGAGGGCTACCTGGCAAGATTGGTCTTGAGGAGAGTTTTCAGGATGTTAAAAGCTCTGGGGGTAGAAATGCCCTTAGAGGAAATAGTGCTCATGCAAATAAAAACGCTCAGAGATTCTTTTCCCGAATTGGAGAATGCCGTAGATAGAATTGTTGAAATAGTGTCGCTGGAGAAGAGGAGATACAATGAAACACTTTTAAAAGGAGAGAGAATAGTGAAACAGATGGCAAAGGAATATAAAGAAAAGGAAGAGCAGAAAATACCCCTTGATAGACTGATTAATTTATATGATACGCATGGACTACCGCCGGAGTTTGTGAAAGAGGTGGTATCCGACCGGGAAGCAGGCATGGATGTGAAAGTAGATATTCCAGAAAACTTTTATTCGCTCGTTGCGAGTATGCACAGCGAGGAGAGGAAGGTGGAGATGGAACCCTTTGTAGAAAGAATGGAAGAAAAAACGAAAACAATTCCGGCGACCCAAAAATTGTATTACGAAGAGCCGTCGGCGGTAGATTTTGAAGCTACAGTTTTGGACTCGTTTGATGATTTCGTTGTATTGGACAAGACGCTTTTTTTCCCTGAGGGTGGCGGTCAACCTGCTGATACTGGCTTCCTGACCTTGGTGGTGAAAGAGGAGAACAGAGCACTGAAAGTGCTGGATGTGCAGGAAGTGGAAGGTGTTATTCTTCATAAAATAGAGAATGGTGGGGGTGTGGTAAGCAAAGGAGCAGTGGTATCC
>JAGLZV010000160.1 GCA_023131215.1 Candidatus Methanophagales archaeon
CACGAAACACGAAGTTATTCACACCGTATTTACCAATCGCACGCTCATACGATAGCATAACAAGTTTTATATACTTATACCCGGCACTATCTAAAAATCTAGTGATATTTAAACTTTTCATCCGCCACATCAGACATTTTCATCACTTTTGCATATAGTAAACCACCATAAAGTGATTCCTCACCGACTTTCTATCCAAAATCCCAAGTATTTTCATCCAAAATAGCACCAAAATCTCAAAAACAGGCAGGTTAGCAAGAAAAAGGCGATAGCTACCGCTAACCAGTTTTTTAAGATTATGTTGATTTGAATCCTGAATTAAACTTCACCTAGGCAAAAACGGCATGAACATCAAAAACGCATCCAGCAGTGTCTTCTTACATCTGCCCAGTAGCCCAGCCCTCTTCATTGCAGAAAGCTTCATCTGGTTCTTAATTCCTCTGTCAGTCCTGAGCTGCTTCTTTCTATGCGTTTTCAGGCTTGTGGAGTAGTAGTTCTCGAGCCAATTGTTCGTAGCCAGTGCACCTTTCACGAAATAGAACGCCGTGAAATGCTCCCAGTTCTTCCCGATCATTCTCAGCCGCTTATGTACTGGCTTCTCAAAGGAATTTATCTCCTCCATCAACGCATTAAATATTTCCAAAGCCTCAAGATATGGCCTCTGCTCTAAATTCTTCTTTTCACGCCTACGGCTCAGCTCCTGCTCGTGTAAAAATTTCCTGAAAACCGCCATCTGCTTTTTGAGCCATGCCCGATACGCCTTCTCATTCCCTTGCTTCATCACCTTCTCTTCTTCCGCCATGCCCTTCAAGACCTCGATTTCCGCATCCCTGTTATAGAAAATGTTTAACAGTCGGTATTTCATCAATTCCTGCTCGATAGTCGTGTTCTTTGGAAAATCACCGACGATTAGCTTGTTCAGGTGAAGGAGACAGAACTGATGAATCAAGTTCTCACCGAAGAACTCCTCAAAGACCCCTGGATAGCTCGGGTAGAGGTCGGTCACAACAAACGTGCGCTTCGTCGGGTCCAGATATTTCGCAAGAAAGACTTCAATGGTCTTGGGGTCTTTCGTGCCGTAAAGTTCCTCGGCGATCGGCTGACCGGTAACGCCGTCCAGCAGGGTCAGGCGGAATTTCTGTGCCCTGCCCTCCTTCGGATGCTGTTCGTCGTAGAGAACAATCTGAATATATTCTACGGGCGGAATAGCGTTTTTCTCAACTGAGTCGTTGAACGCATTGAAGATGATATCCTTTCCTCGTGGATAAATGAGTTCCATTATCGAAGAGATTCCTTGATATGAGACATGTTGAAGCCTCATAAGCTGGTAAATTCCGTCTAAGACATCGAAAAAATTCCCTTTTAGCTTTTCCCAGAAGCTACGTTCTTCTTCGCTGTTTTTCTCGCAAGAGGGACAGATATACCTCCCAATCTTGACGCTACCCAAGCCTATTTTGCTGTAACTGTTGTAACCATTGTGGTTCATTCTGGTGCCGCATTCTGGACACGAAGGTGGCACAGTTCGACGAAAAATCCCCGTTGCGCTATACTCGAACTCTCCAGGGTACTCCCCAAGGATTGAGAGGAGTACCTCCACCTGCGGAAAGTTTAATAAATTGGTGTTTACAAATACCATTTGGATCACTATGGATATATTCTCTTTCGGTGGTTAAAAAGCTTCCGAAAGAGAAGTATCCTATTCTATCACTAGAAAATTAGACTGTGCCACCCTAACCTTTATATAAGGGTGCATGCCAATGCAATATTTAGTTTAGTACGGCAAAAAATAAAATATAAAAAAATTAGGAGGTGATATATAAAAAATGATGAACAAAAAAACTCTTAATCTTAAGAATGACAAGCGAGCGGTATCGCCAGTCATCGGTGTTATCCTGATGGTTGCAATCACGGTCATCTTAGCTGCGGTCATCGCTGCGTTCGTGTTCGGATTCGGAGGGCCGACTACTGCACCACAAGCAAGTTTAAACTTAGTTAGTGCAACTGTAACCGGTAATCGTGTAACTTTAGAGCATCAAGGTGGCGATAGCATAGTATATGCAAATACACAGGTTATTATAACTCCAGATATAGGTACCCCGGGCACCAAAGGATCTGGAGGAATTTTAGAGTATCCAACTGGGTCCTACGAAGCGGGTGCAACTGCTGTGTTCGAACCTGGCGAGCATGCACAAAATTCGGTTGCTACCACAACACTGGTTCTAGGACAAACTTGCAAGGTGGAGATTTTCCACATACCGAGCACTAAGCTAATATTCACTGGAACGATAACGACTGTGGCGTGATACTTGATCTACTTAAAGATCGGGGTGATCACGCCCTTTTTTTATTTTTTTTATTTTTTTGTTCTGATTAATAAGAAGGTAAGGTATCTGCTCAAAATTCGGTGGAATTTTGACCAGACATTGAAAAATGAAAATTGCAAAGTACAAAAGTCAAATTTGACAGACGGTGATAATATCTGCATTTTGCATTCAATTGCTCGAAATCCCCCCAGATTTTGAGCAATTACAAGATAAGTAAACAGCACAGATTAGAGGGATTGATTGCGCAGATTATGAATATGCGGGTATTGTATTGATTGTAGGAGAACCAACGAAAAAGCATATCGAATCATATCAACCGAAAATCATGTTTCTGTTTATATTGCAATAACAATAACGTTCAATTTGTGTAATCTGTGTAGCCAAATCAGTGGTTGGGTATCACAAAAGAAAGTTTTTATACTTAGAAAACATAAATAATATTTTAGGGGGAGTTGCGAGATGGCAAAAGCAAAAACAATAGAGGTTGTGTATGAAGATGGCGTGTTTAAGCCGTTGGAGAAGGTGGAGATGAAGGAAGGGACTAAACTTAAGATTCCGCTAAAGGAGGACGTGTTAAAGAAATATTACAGGGCAATTCCAATAAGAATATCAAAAGAGGATATAGAACAATTTAGACTGGAGATGCTCGAGAGATGAAAGTATTCATTGATTCTAATATCTTTATTAACTTTTTATTTACAGAAATTTTTAGATTTACTTGGTGAATTAAGGTGTGAAGTATTAGAAGTGAATGCAGACGCCATGGCTCTTTTAGAGACGATGACGAGGTATAAACTTCTTCCAAATGATGCGTTAATCGCAGCAACGTGCAAACAATACGGAATCAGGAAAATAGCTACATTTGACCCAGATTTTGATAGGGTTGATTTTCTGGAGGTAATTACACTATAAAGAGGAGGAGTGGATTTTATTTTTTTGTTCTGATTAATATGAAGTTAAGTAAGTAAACACCACAGATTAGAGGGATTGCGCAGATTATGAATATGCGGGTATTGTATTGATTGTAGGAGAACCAACGAAAAATGTAAAAAACCACGAGATTACATAAGAAAATAAATTATTTTTTCGACACAGATTAACGCAGATTAACACAGATGATAAAAATCAACAATGTCAAACTTAAATTTAAATTTAAATAAGTCCGTGTAAATCAGTGTAAATCAGTGTCTTTAATAGAAGGAAGTTGACTATAACACCCATCATGTGATTGACCATATCATATTTATATATTTATATAAGAAAAAGAGTAATTTACTTATGATAAGAAAAGATAATTATAAAGGGGGATAATAGCAATGGAAAACTACCTATTAAAACACTCGCAGCAACTATCTGAGAAGTATCCTGGGAAATACGTGGCAATCGTTGGAGATAAATTAGTAGCCATAAATAACTCCGCACTCAATGCCTTTAAAATAGCAAAGAAAAAATTTCCAGATAAGGAGGTATGCATAAGCTACATACCAACTGAGGAGGAGACGGTGACTTTATTATGAAAGAATTTGAAGCGGCAGTTGGATTTTCTCGGCATCTGGGCATTGGCTTTAATGTCATAGGCAGATTAGACATTTTTGAAAGGTTTACGATTTGCTTTGACGAATCAGAAAAGATGATAGAGTTCTTTCCAAAGTCTGGCTGATTCGCTTCGCAGAAAGAACCTGTGATTTTGATGGGGTTGATTTTCTGAAGGTGATTGCACTGTAAAAATCAAGGATAAGAGGATGATGCGAATGCTTGCGAATCGAATATGAGTCCTCTTATCTTTTTTTGTTTTTTGTTTTTTTGTTCTGATTAATAAGAAGTTATGTAAGTAAACAGCACAGATTACACAACACTTTTTCTTTTTTAGAAAAAAGAAAACCTGTGCTAAAAGAAAAACGAACATGTTCTTTTGTCAGTGGTTGGGTATCACGCTTTTTATTTTTTGCGCAAAAAGGATAAAGAAATTGATTTTGATGATTGCTAAAAGAATTTTATATTTGAAATGATATAATATAAGAGGGAGTGTAATGAAGATGCAAAAAGCGATAGAGGTAGTATATGAAAAGGGGGTGTTCAAGCCGCTGGAGAAGGTGGACTTGGAAGTGGGGAAGGTGATTACAATTAGAGTTACAAAAATAGAATCAGACATCCAGACAGCGAAGAGCATACTTTCAATGCTGGATTCCCTACCAAAAAGAAAGGTTGATTTAAAACTTGCGGAAGAGCTATACCATGAGGGAAAAAGTAGTAGTTGATTCTTCAGTGTTAGTTAAAACTCTTTTAGAGAATGAGAAAGGAATTATCCTTTCACTCCTTGAGAATTATGAACTATCTTCACCATCAAATGTGTTAGAAGAAACGACATACAAAACAATCGTTTTAACAATTTCCAATCTGATAGATTCAAATAAATTTCATAAAATTAAAAAGGCTTGGGAAAAAGGTATAGGGGAACCAGAAATACGAAAAAGAATTGATATTTTAGAGGATTTAACAACTACTATAATCAAAGTTCTATATGCTAATGAAAAAATACTTTATTTATCAAAAAAGATTTCTTTTGAATACAAATTGCTTCCCAATGATGCCCTTATTGCCGCCACATGCAAATATTATGGCATAAATAAAATAGCCACTTTCGACCCTGATTTTAAACGAGTTGACTTCTTAGAGATAGTTACACCAGAATGATTTTATTTTTTATTTTATTTTTTTGTTCTGATTAATATGAAGTTATGTAAGTAAACAGCACAGATTACAGGGATTGCGCGGATTATGAGCGGGTATTGTATTGATTGTAGGAAAACCAACGAAAAATCATATCGTATTTATTTTATATTAGCTATACAAACAAATACGA
>JAGLZV010000161.1 GCA_023131215.1 Candidatus Methanophagales archaeon
ATGCAAGTGGAGCGTTTAAGGAAGATTTATATAAATTCTAAGCACTAAACTCGAAATAAGCCCCTACTGGGCTTGCGAGGTTACCGGGGCAGAGCCCCATATTTTTCACGAGAAAACAAATTATTGACACAGATTAACGCAGATTAACACAGATGATAAAAATCAACCCGGTCAAACTTAAATAAGTCCGCGTAAATCCGTGTCTCAAATAGAAGGAGGTTATACTTTATATACAACGAGAAAGCTTAGAAAGAAAAGCTTTACCAACAAACTTTCTTTCCCAAAGAAAGTTTGATGTGCCGAGCGCTCGGGGCGCTATAAAAAAGGGGAGAGAGAAGTAGATGAGGGAAAAGCAATATGGTCATATCTGTGACAAAAAGGAAAACAAATCAGGAGTTGAGAATACCTTGACTACAGATTGTTTTTTGAATGCTTTTTCATTAGACCAAATTGGGAAATCGAGTTTCAACGCCAATGCGAAATATTCCACATCTTTCAAATGCGGTGCCAAGCCCTTAGCCTCAGAAATCTTATCTATATCAAACCCTTCTCTTTGAGCTCTTCAAGCATGCCTTCCTTTATCTTATCTCCAAGTTCAATAGCATCTTCCAGCGTCATTTTGCTCTTTGCTGACAACGACTCCAATATGAACCTCTGTAATTCCTTTGACTTCTCCAATTCATGCTCGAAAATCTTCATCTTTATGAACTCTACAACCATCCCTTCCATTTCCGGAACCTCTTTTATCTTTTCTTCAAACTCTTCAGGTATTTTCACTCTCATTTCCGCCATTTCTATCACTAATAACCTTATTAATCATGTGAATATAAATAACTTCTTCTCGTTAGTAAGTCCAGAGAGTGTTATTGGAAAGTGTAGAGATAAAATATAAAAGAAAAGTTTATTTAAATAAACCTTTTCTTAGCATGAAAGAAAAGCTTTACTTTACCAAAAGAATATACTTTCTTAGCACAGGTTCTTTCTTTAGAAAGAAAGTGTTGTGTAATCTGTGGTTATAAAAAAAGATGGAAAAAAGAAGAAGATTGTTGAAGGATAATCGCGGGGTGTCAACCCTGACGGGCTACGTTGTGATTTCTTCGGTTGCTATCATCTTTTTTGGTATCATTGCGATTACAACAGTCGGGTCGTTTGTCGAGCGACCGAGTCAGATAGTAATGAGGGGGGGCTACAGTGACGTAGGGAATGATATAAGCACAAAGATAGTGGACATCTATATAGTAGCGCCGGAAAACGGAACGCTGAACACGAGTTTAAGAATACCGAGGAGTGTGGCAATGCAGGAGTACGAGGTTAATGCTACCGTTGATAAAAATAACCAAATGATAAAGGTAAGCGCATTGCACACAAATACCGAGGTTACGGTGACGATAAACGAAATAGCTCATACCGTTGGTGTTAATGGTTCAACGCTAAGCGGTAATCCGGAACACTGGCTGCGTTATGATTCAAAAAAATTAACAATAAAATAAATTATAGACACAGATTAACGCAGATTAACGCAGATGATAAAAATCAACAATGTCAAACTTAAATAAGTCCGCGTAAATCAGTGTAAATCAGTGTCTTAAATAGAAGGAAGATTATACTTTATATACAATGAAAAAGGAGGAAAAGAAAAGATGGATAAGAAATTTTTAAAATCGGAGAGTGCCGTTTCGGAGGTTGTTGGATTTATTCTCGTATTCAGTATCATTATGCTTGCGATTGGCGTGATATATGCCGTGGGGTATCCAACTATCCAATCGTCAAAGGAGAACACACAGTTCCAGAACATGGAACAGAGCTTCATGGTGCTTCAGAGCAATATCAATACGGTTGCATTCGACCATGCGCCGGTAAAGACGTTGAAGACGAGTTTAGGTGGTGGGTCGCTTACGGTAAATTCAAGCAAGGGACATATTACCGTTGAAAGACAAAATGCTGAAATACGGTATAGTGGCACTCTTGGAGCGATAGAATACGAAAAGAATGGAAGAAGCGTTGCTTATGAGGGCGGTGGTGTGTGGGAGAAATATCCAGCGGGTGCTGCAATAAAATTATCGGAGCCGAGGATATTTGTGCAGGATGTTGATGGAAATAGGACGGTATTTGTATCTATCATAAACATCAGCGGAGAAATGTCCTCTGTTGGAGGCGATGGTACGGCATCGGTTGTAGTTAGATCTAAACCTTCTACGTACCCACTCAACATTACTTATTTCTATGATAATGTTATAATAACCGTTAAAAGCGATTATGCAGATGCATGGGGAAGGCATTTTAATGGGATTATCGACCTAACAGGGACGGATGAAGTAGTTCGAGGACCAGATGATGAAGTCAACGCAACCATTTGGTGTGAGACACTTGTCGTTAATGAGCATGTCATTGAAGTAGAAGTATCATAAAAAAAACTTTTTTGCAAGCAATCGTGAGTTCTGCCCACATCCCTGCAAGCCCTGAAAGGGTTTACTTTACTAAAAAAAAGGAAAGAAAAGAAAAGATGGATAAGAAATTTTTAAAATCGGAGAGTGCCGTTTCGGAGGTTGTTGGATTTATCCTCGTATTCAGTATCATTATGCTTGCGATTGGCGTGATATATGCCGTGGGGTATCCAAGTATCCAATCGTCAAAGGAGAGCACACAGTTCCAGAACATGGAACAGAGCTTCATGGTGCTTCAGAGTGATATCAAGACGGTTGCATTCGACCAGGCGCCGGTAAAGACGTTGAAGACGAGTTTAGGTGGTGGGTCGCTTACGGTATATCCCGATGCTGGATGGATTGATGTCAGCACAACAGCAGGAGGAGGATATGTCATTCGTAATGTTACTATCGGAGCGATAGAATACGAAAAGAGTGGAAGAAGCATTGCTTATGAAGGCGGCGGTGTGTGGGAGAAATATCCCGCGGGTGCTGCGATAAAATTATCCGAGCCCAGGATATTTGTGCATAATACGTCTACGGGAAATAGGTCTGTATTTGTATCCATCATAAACATCAGCAGTGAAATTGGGATATCTTCTGTTGGAGGAGAGGGTGCAGCATCGGTTGTAGCCAGATTTAATCGCTCCAGTTCGCCCTATATTAATTCAACTTCTGTTCCTTATACTGTTACAATAACCGTTACAAGCGATTATGCAGATGCGTGGGGAAGGTATTTTAATGAGACACTGGAAGTTCCCGTATCTCCGGGACCAGGTGCTGATGATGTCACTGCAACCATTTCCAATGTTTACACACTCGTCGTTAATGAGCATGTTATTGAAGTAGAAGTATCATAACAGACCCGGCACAGATAAAACAAGCGGACTTTATTTTAATCTGCGTGCCAACGCCAGTAACAAAATCAAATCTAAGGAGCCGGATTTGTGATATGTAAAATCAGCAGCAGATATTGTTGGACGGCACCTCAAAAAAGGCGCTATCGTAGTTCTGGATAAAATAACGAAGATCATTGCAGGAATGGATGATAAGACAACAGAAATATTAGCTGAATTTTACGGCTTGATTACCAATGTCTATAAAGCCAAAGACATAAAAACCGCAGAGAGAGGCTGCAAAGGTCATTGAGAACATCCAGCGAGATTTGAATATTGCATTGATGAACGAATTGGCGATAATATTCCATAAGATAAGATGTGTTTGGATACAAAATCAGTTTTAGAAGCTGCAGGAGAAATAAAAAAATAAATTATAGACACAGATTAACGCAGATTAACACAGATGATAAAAATTAACAATGTTCAACGTAAATAAATCCGCGTAAATCCGTGTAAATCCGTGTCTTAAATAGAAGGCAGTTATACTTTATGTACAAGAACAAAGTGAAATTTTGAAAGAGAACTCGCTTTCCCCATCGCTCATTTTACAACATTTCTCTCTCCTCAAGAAGTTTTAGTGCCTTTACTGTAAATTCTTTTATATCTTCTTTCTTATCAGTGAAAATATGAGACTCAGGCGCATCAATTGGATGGATATGAGTCCTTCCACCTTCGCTATCATACCCACATAATCTTCTGTTTTTGAATATCAAGTTCAGATTCAGCTTATCTTTGAGTTGATTTGCATAAACCTGAATGAAAAGCTCTACATCGATGTATAATCGTAGATCAACTATGTTGTCAGTTATATCAACTATCTTTAACCTCAGTCCAAACTCTGAAGCGACTGATTGCGCTTCGCTTATGATAGAATTAATATTCAACCTTTACTTCTCCTAATTTACGCAAGCAAGTACTTATCCCATCTATCGCCATTTCCCACTCCTGAGCGTTAGACTCTACTTCCCATGAAAAATCCCTTTTGGCTACCTCGTTTTCCTTCTCGAACTCCTCGTATGTCATTCCGTATTTTTTACGAAAGAACTCGTCTGTAAGTCTATACCTTATAAGCTTTCTTAGATATTCTCTTCTGAGCATTACTACTAATTCTTCATTGCTCATCTTTTCCACCATTTGCTTTACAGGATTCCCCATGCTCATTTTAATTATTTTATATCTTTATAAATACTTAACCTTTTCTTTTAAATAACCAAAATGTTACCTGCCCCTCTAATAGCCCAGTTCAACCAAATTTGATTTTTTACGGTAGTACTCATGCAATTCTCTACCCCACGAAAGAGCTTTTTCATCATCACTTATCAGGGCTCTATTATAGTCGTATAGCCCATTGCCCTTACCATTACCATTACCAGCGAACAACCCGAGATAGAAAACAGTGTCAGTAAGAGTAAGGGCTATTTTTATATCGTCATCTATATTCATCGCGAATAGCGTGAAGTTAGGCTCGCGTAAAAATTTTTTAAACGCTTCTTCTGTTTCAACCACTCCTTCTATACTCCCTAATACTTCATTCGTTACTATTAGCTCTACGTCAATCCTCTTTCTTTTCACCAGTTCTTCGATTATTGTTAAATACTCTAAATTAAAAATGGGATAAATGCCTTTCACCGCGTTAGCATCTTCAAGTACTTGAGTGAGGGTCGTATGCGATTTAAAAATTTCTGTTGGCGTATCCGTTAGTAGTATAGAATTATTCAAATCCCCAATCTTCTCAAGCAACTGTAGGGGAATATCGCTGAGGTCGTGTTCAAGCCAGAATGTTTCGTGTTTTTTCAATACTTCAGTCGCATTGACAAAATCTACCAATTTTAATGCGATGACCTCTCCGATGGTTGTCAATGCATAAGCGCGGTCCGCATCTTGAAAAATGAGATTGCCCTTTTCAAGTTCTCTTAATGCGTGTATAGCGGTTGTAGAACTTACTTCCAGCTCATCTCGTAATTCGCTTAGCGGTTTCTTACCACCTTTCAAACTGACCATGATATCGATTCGCAGATTAGAGCATGCCGCGAGACGAAGCGTATTTTGCCTGTGCCGCAGCTTGTTTTCTTTATCTCTATCTCTACCTGACTTCATCATTACTTCTTCTCCCCGACACCACTATCCTTTATTTTACATAAATACCTCTTATTATAATATAGTTAAAGGAATTTTATAAATCGCCGACTCCTGTTTTAGCAATGTTGCTTAAATTGGGTTATATTTCAATTCGTTCACTATATAAGCGGCTTTTCCGTTCACTATTTAATAGGAGGTGAAAAAAGGAAAAATGAATAAAACAAAAATTTTGGCGATGGGAATGGCACTAGTGTCTCCACAATTTAA
>JAGLZV010000162.1 GCA_023131215.1 Candidatus Methanophagales archaeon
ATAAGTTACAAGAGAGTTTCTTGAAATGGAATAATTTGAATAAAAAGATTGAGAGGCTTGAAGAAATAAAGAGCACCTATGAAAAGATAAGAGATGATTATATTGAAGATACCAAGAAAAGTTTGCAGGTATCTTTTGATGCGATTTCCTCTGATGTGGCAGCATATTTTAAAATTTTAGAGCAAGACAGTGATGTTCTTGGTAATCCTAAAATAAAGTTATATTCTGAGAGAGACAAAGCAGTTGAGCTTGAAATTATATTCGGTGGCGATTCAATTAGTCCTGCTTACAAATTCTTAAGCGAGTCACAATTGAATAGTTTTGGACTTTCGATATTTTTAGCTTCCGCTAAACACTTCAATCCCTATTTCAAATTCATAATCCTGGATGATGTAATCAATAGTTTTGACACTTACAAAAGACCACGAGTCATTGATATATTATCTGAACATTTTTCAGATTACCAGATTCTACTTTTTACCCATGATTCAATTTGGCTGGATCGTCTTCAAAAAAGCTTCCCCCAATGGATAAGGAAACGCTTTTCCGGTTGGGATTATATGATAGGGCCAAAAATAGAACCAGGGAAGAATAGTTACGAGCAAATAGATGAATTGCTTTCGCAAGATAAACCTACCGAGGCTGGATGGATGTTTGGTAGATATTTAGAATGGGTACTTCAAGAATTGTGTGAAAATTTAGAGTCTTCAGTGAAATACAATAGGCGAAATGAGTATACTCTTTCCGAACTATCTCAAGCATTTAGAGATAGAATGGAGAGGAAGCTAAAGGGAAACCATTCAATTGTAAAATTGATATCAGATTTTGAAGCCGATATAGGATTCAGGAATTTCTGTGATCATTGGAAAGAGTCTGAAACAGACTACAGTTCGCCAGAAATTAGAGATATTGTTGAAAACTGGAAGGATATAGAAAGCAAAATTGAATGTGACGACAAATGTCATAAATTCATAAGGTATGAAAAAGTGGATGGATACGAACATATTTCCTGCCCTTGTAGAAAACTAAATCTTAAAGCAGAGGAATACTACGAAATTGAAGAAGAAAAGGAGAATTGAACTCTTAAAGATAAAATAACGAAGGGCATTAGTGGGTGTTTTTGGAAAATGATTGTAGAAGATGTTGAAAAAGGAGAGGATTCGTCCAGAAGGACGTATATACGCAATACTGCGAATATACTGAAGTTATTTACCACGCCACGCTATGAGGAGGTGAAAAATGGCAGAAGTCTATGAACCAACTGAGCATGAAATATCTATTGGCATAGCAATTATAAAGCAAGTTGTCCAGAATAGAAGTCATCCACTTGACGTAATCAGAGAAGCTCTCTCTAATTCATGTGCAAGAGAGGTTAGTGCGTCGTATTTTGGAATAACCATTTTCTACGATGGTACATATGGGTGGTCTTTTATTTTCGAGGATGATGGCATAGGGATGAATTATACAAGTGCGAGAGAGCCAGAAAAACAAGGACGTTTGGACAGATTTTTAAATTTAGCATATAGCGGTGTAGCAGGACTCAAGTCTGATGAGTTTGGATTTAAAGGTCTTGGATCTAAGTTGATGTATTTATGTAAAAGGCTGGATGTTGAAACTAAAACTGAGAACGGAGAAAGTTATAAAGTGATAGTAGAGGATCCAATTAGTAAATTGTTAAAGCAGGAAAAACCTGAGATGCCTAAGCCCATTCTCTATAAGAATTTTCCTGTGAGTTTTCAACATGGAACGGTAATTCGAGTTTATGGCTACGATGGTGGTATTAAACATTCAGAATACGAAGATGCTGAGAAACTAAAGCGTCATCTCTATTTTAGAACTTTGATAGGTTATAGCAGACATGAAAGACTGAGAGACGGCTTTCCTAAAATCATAATAAAGACCCCCTCTATACCAGATGGTGAAGAGCTCAAAGTAGGATTCCCCTGGATTAAAAAAGAGGGAGACCATGTAGAGGGACAAAAAATCGGTGTAATTAATCCTCCTATAACAGTTTCAAAAGAAGATAAGAAGGGCAATAAAGTTACTATGACTTTTAAAGGGGGTTATGCATTAAGGACAGGTGAATTTGGAATGAGCGATTACGGTATTTTGGAAAGTAAAGGTGTGGGATTAACCTATGGTTGGAAAGGAATACCCTATTTTAACTTGGATTTTAATCACTATAAGCCACAGGGTTTTGAACTTTATTACAAATTTTGCAGGTTTGTTGTAGAATGTGATGACGTAGAAACCGACATAGCAAGGAGTAGAATTGTATCAGATGGAATAAAAGAGCCTCTTTTTACAGCAGCGCTCAGAGAAGCTTACAGAAAAGTTATGGAAACAGAGGATTATAAGGAGTGGGTAAAATATAGGCGAGACCTGAAGAGGAAAGATTTAGGCGAAACCCTGAATCAGAGAAAAGACGATTTGCAAAAAAGAGAGCAGAAATGGGTCTTTTACAGCAAAGAGTTGATTCACAAAGAACCAAATAATGAACAAGACGTAAGAGTGCTGCTTTGGAAGTTGGAAGGAATGAAAGCTTTACCTTTTCATTATTTCAGAACTTTAGAGCATACTGCACAAAAAGGAATTGATGTCATTGCAGAATATCAAGAAAAGGACTTTTCAGAAAAGAAATTATATCAAGCAGTAGAAGTCGAGCACATTTTAGAGAACTATGCAGACCATGATCATGTTCCTGAGCAAACATCTCTGATCATTGCATGGGATTCCAAAAATCGAGATAGGCTAACAAAAGTTGAGGGCGAGTGGAAATATGTGTGGGAGTATGATGCAGGAAACAACCTAAATGTGATCCTACTGAAATATTTATCCAACATTGAGGTGAAAACACGATGACTTATTTTCGGTACGTGAGGCATAAAAGATAGGACAGGTGGACATGAACCTGAGAAAAATCGCAATGCAGAAAGAATTAACAGGCATTAATCCCCAACAGACATTGTTCGCTGAGGAAATACCAACGATAAAAACCCTCTATCCCCATGACTCAACCCGACAAGAATTAGAGCATAAATTCAAAAATCTCATACACGAAGAATTAAAGTTAGGTTCTCTGGTCTCATACGTAGGGAATAAAAACATCCCCTTCCTGAGAATTTACAGATACAAAGAAGCTTTTGCATTCGATTTTGTAACGGACTTTCTGAGTCGGTTTGAAGCAGATTCCGATGATTATGTGTTTGACCCTTTTTCCGGATTGGGAACAACGATGTACACATCCATGATTTGCGGTATTCCCTCAATGGGCATTGATAAGTTACCCATAGCTTATTTTACCTCAAAAACCTTGCCATTACTTTTATTATTAAAGGAAAATGAACTGAAAGAAATCTGGACTTCTCAGATACCCAAAATACAAAAAAGTGAGCCCGCGGAGGTAGCTTTGGACGTTCCAATCATGAAAGTTGCATTTGATGAAAAAACGCTTTTAACACTCAGGAAACTTAAATCCACTATTAATGATTTATCTTTTCCTTATCGTGATATTCTCCTTCTGCTATTCTTTTCCATTTTGGAAGAGTGCAGCTTCACATCAAAAGATGGACAATTTCTCAGATTAAAACGCGATAAGAAAACTTCCAGCCCTATTGCCGCAATGAACAGAAAA
>JAGLZV010000163.1 GCA_023131215.1 Candidatus Methanophagales archaeon
GATTATTAACTGAAGTACTTGAATGCATGGGGCTGAAACTGGATATGCTCACCTTATACAACATTTATCTCGGCCAAGGATGCGATCCTAATGTTAAGCGGGAGAGGTTGATGGAGCGATGGGTTACTTAACCGAACACGCATGAAGACCAGTTTGATTTAGCTGTTTGTTCTGGGAGATTGTGAAGCACAGAAAAGAATATATAAATAAGATACGTTTTATATTAAGAACGGTAATCATGCAAGAAGTAAAAACGGTAAAAATCCTGGATACAACGCTGCGTGATGGTGAGCAGACCCCGGGGGTATCATTGACGCCGGAACAGAAATTGCAGATTGCAAAACAACTGGATATATTGGGGGTAGATGTCATAGAAGCGGGAACTGCGGTCATTTCAGAAGGCGAGCAACGAGCGATCAAGGCAATAGCGAATGAGGGTTTAAATGCCGAAATCAGCTCCTTTGCACGGTTGTTGAAAGGAGACATTGACGCTGCAATCGAATGCGATGTGGATACGGTCAATCTGGTCGCTCCTGTTTCTGACGATCACATAAAGAAGAAATTGAAGATAGACAGGGAGACGCTGAGAAACAGGACAATTGAGATGGCGGAATATGTGAAAGGACATGGCTTAAAGGTGGAAATAAGCGCAGAAGACGCATCCAGAGCGAATATGGAGTTTTTGAAATCCTTCTTCTCCGATTTATCCACTGTTGTTGACCGTTTATGTTTCTGTGACACCGTTGGTGTTTTGTATCCAGAACGCACGAAGGAGGTATTTCAGGCGCTTTGCAATTTCAACACGCCCGTTGCGGTGCACTGCCACAATGACTTCGGGTTGGCAACTGCAAATTCAGTAGCAGCGGTGCTGGTAGGTGCGAAGGTAGTGCACGTAACGATGAATGGGCTGGGCGAAAGGGCGGGTAATGCATCCTTAGAAGAGGTAGTAACAGCTTTAGAAATGCTTTACGGCATAAAAACGAACATTGCAAAAGAGAAATTGTATGAAACTTCGCGATTGGTCAGGAATTTGACAAAGATGCCGGTTGCGCCGAACAAGCCGCTTATGGGCGATAATGCCTTCACGCATGAGTCAGGGATGCACGTTCATGGGACACTGGCGGATACGAGTTTATACGAGCCCATAGACCCTGGGATAATAGGAAGGAAGAGAAGATTTGCATTTGGGAAGCATACAGGTAAGGCGTCAGTGAAAATGGCATTGGAAGAAATGGGCATCCCCGCAGATGAGGAACAAATGAGTAAAATATTGGCAGAGGTGAAAGAACTTGGGGACAAGGGTAAGTTGGTTACCGATGCTGATTTTCAAGCAGTAGTAGAGGATGTGTTGAGTATAGAAAGAGAGGAGAAGATAAAACTTGTTGACTTATCGGTGGTGTCCGGGAAGAATGTGTATCCAACAGCATCAATAAGATTGGAAGTGGGTGGGGAGGAGGTAGTGGAAGCGGGTGTTGGAGTTGGTCCTGTGGATGCAGCGATAAATGCATTGAGGAAGGCAATGTCGGGGACGGAAATGGACGATTTACGTCTTGAAGAGTATCATGTGGATGCCATAACTGGTGGAACAGATGCCTTAGTGAGCGTTGTGGTGAAGATGAGCAGAGGTGATAAGACGATAACGGCGAGTGGTGTGAGTGAAGATATAGTGATTGCATCGGTGCGTGCATTGATCAACGGAGTGAACAGGTTGTATCACTGAGCATGCTCAATAAGGTATGAAAAAATCCTAAATCCTATTTTTTTTCTTTTAGCACAAACCTTTTCTTAAAAAGAAAAGCTTTACCAAAAGAATTATTACTCTTTCTTAGCACAGGTTCTTTCTCGTAGAAAGAAAGTGTTTTGTAAAAAGAAAAAGTGTTCTATAACCCCAGATTATCACTTATCCCTTGAAGGGCATCCAAAGCGAGCTTGAAGAATTCTTTTCGCTCGAAACCAAGCTCTTCACACACCATTATACTTTCCCTACTGACGTTTCTTGCAAAGGACTTGTCACTGAATTTCTTCTTCAACGATTTCACACTTACTTCTGATAATTTTCGCGTGGGCATCATCAAAGCTGTTGGGACAATCAAACCGGAAACGGCATCCGCAGCAATCAACGCCTTTCCCATCACACTATTTGGTTCTAAACCCGTTCTTTTATTATGTGCTTTTATCGCTTGTAAGCAGTCATCGGACAGTTCTTCTTTAAGCATTTCCGCCGTAACAATCCCGTGTTTCTCAGGATTGTCTTTTGTTCGTTCATAATCCAAATCGTGTAACAAGCCGACCAGAGTCCACTTCTCTTTATCTGCTCCCGTGATTTCCATTTTATCTGCAAGCGCAGCCATTATTTTTGACACTGCGAGCATGTGCTTCCTAAGATTATCGTTTTCTATTTCTCCTTTCATCAGTTCCAGCGCCTTT
This sequence comes from Candidatus Methanophagales archaeon, assembly GCA_023131215.1. Classification (GTDB taxonomy): domain Archaea; phylum Halobacteriota; class Syntropharchaeia; order Alkanophagales; family Methanospirareceae; genus JAGXOS01. The sequence continues at coordinate 2,428 of JAGLZV010000163.1, forward strand.
TCGATTGAAATCATGTTAATATTTATATTTGTTTTTCTTTTAGCACAGGTTTTCTTTTTTTAAAAAGAAAAAGTGTTGTGTAATCTTGGGGTTAAATGTATAATGAAGAAGAAATGGGAAGACTGGAAGAAGAAATAAAGGAATGTCGACGTTGTGAGTTATGGAAAACGAGAACCAATCCTGTTGCTGGAGAAGGCTCGTTAACTGCGAAAGTAATGTTCGTAGGTGAAGCTCCGGGTTACTATGAAGATTTAAAAGGCAGACCATTTGTGGGTAAAGCTGGAAAGATACTCGATGAGTTGTTGGGCTCAGTAGGGTTAGAAAGAAGCGAGGTTTATATAGCCAATGTGCTAAAATGCCGACCCCCGGGGAATAGAAATCCCACAACGATTGAGATAAAAGCATGCACTCCTTATTTGGATGCACAAATGGAAATTATTGAACCCATGGTTATTGCTACACTTGGAAACTTTTCATTGGGTTATATCTTCGATAAATTTGGGTTGAAGTCGGATAAAATAAGTAAAATACATGGAAAAGTCTTTAAGGTGAGTACAATTGCAGGTGTTAAAAAGATAGTACCTTTGTATCATCCAGCAGTTGCTACTTACAATCCGGGGATGAAAGAAGTATTGGTTGAGGATTTTAAGGCGCTGGCGAGATGTTTTTAAAAAGTTTTATCCACTTCGGAAATAGGATGACATGACCATGAGCAAGGTATATTTCATAGATGCGAGGAAAAGAAACGGCGTTCCTATTGCAGAGAAGCTTGAAATACTGCTGGAAAAAGTTGGGGTTGAATCCGGAAGCAATTTGAAAGGAAATATCGCCTTGAAGATGCACATGGGTGAGCGAAATAACGAGACTTTCATAAAGCCTTTTTACGTGAAGAAAATAGCAGAGATAGTGAAAAAGCAAGGAGGAGACCCTTTTGTTACCGATACTACCACCTTATACAAGTTTGATAGATATCATGCAATGGATTATTACAGAACAGCATTCGAGCATGGATTCCTGCCATCTTATCTGGGATGCCCGGTGATTATAGCAGATGGTCTGAAGGATGACGGAGTGGAAGTGAGTGAAACTGTGGAAATAGCGAGAAGCATATATGAAAGCGATGGGATGGTCGTGGTTTCACATGCTACTGGGCACGGCTCTGCTTCGTTTGGTGGTGCGATAAAAAACGTAGCGATGGGATGCGTGACTAAAAAAAGCAAGATTTACCAGCACAAAGTGACAAAGCCTGTATACGATGGGGAGCTGTGTACTCAGTGTGATGCGTGCATAGAGGAATGTAAATTTGGCGCAATAGAAACAAAAGAAAATGGGGACAGGGAATTGATAAAGGAGAACTGCGTGGGTTGTGGATGTTGTATCGATGCAGGCGAAACAGGCGCTTTGCATTTGCAAGAGGGTGCGGGAGAGAAGTTACAGCTCCGGATTGCCGAGGTTGCAAATACAGTTATGAGAAACTTGCCTTATTCTAATTACTTCTTCATCAATTTCTTGATTGATATAACGCCTTTTTGTGATTGCGAAGGCCTCGCACCGAAGTATATATGTCCAGATATAGGTATTTTATCCTCTAAAGACGCGGTTGCAATAGACCAGGCTACTATTGATTTGATAGGCAGGCACTCGTTTGAAGGGGACCCCGCCATTCAGGTGCGCGAAGCGCATAGATTGGGCTTGGGCGAGCTGGAATATGAGATCCGGAAGGTTTGAAAATGAAATACAAAATACATTACGTGCCTCTTTTCAGTGGAAAGGTAAGAAAAACGGAACACCTCTATATGCATCGCAATTTCGAGGATGTCATAACTACGACTGGCTATGTCTGGTACATCGAAGGAGCAAGTGAGAACATATTAGTGGATTCAGGTGGTGACCCAAAGCTATTAGCCAAGTTAGGCTATCCGGCAGAGAAAATTCAAAGCATAGAGGAAGGGTTGGGAAAGCTTGGGATGGCTCCGCAGGACATAGATATAGTTATACAAACGCATCTTCACTTCGGGCATGCTGATTTAGCTCACAAATATGAAAATGCGAGGTTCTTTGTGCAAAAAGAGGAGTTAGAGTTTGCGAAGAAGCCGCATCCTGCTGTACATGCCTGGTATAATCTAAAAGTAATTGAAAAACAAGAGATAGAAGTGATTGAAGGGGATAGAGAGATATTTCCGGGTATGAAGCTTTTGAAAACACCCGGACACAGTCCAGGGAGTCAATCTGTGCTGATTGATACAGCGCGAGGAAAAGAGGTAATAGAAGGTTTGTGCTGTATTAAGGAGAACTTCGAGCCCAGAATCATCCCTCCTGCTTATCACACCAATTTGCTCGAAGCTTATGACAGCTTAGCACGGCTAAAAAGAATCGCTGACTATGTTATTCCCATGCATGAAACTTTTTTCTTTTAGCACAGGTTTTCTTTTTATAAAAGAAAAAGTGTGTTCACACCCTCTCCACATACCTCTTCAACATCTTTTCCACCGTTTTCTTATCCAAGAAGCCATTCATGCTCTCAGTCTCAAATAACCTCTCCGGAAACCTCAAATTCTCGTATTCAAACCCACATGCGTGTTTTATCCCCTTTTTCAAATCGAATATCTCTTCACCAATTTCAAATAGCTCCTCCTCACTCTTATCCATCCCTATTGCATTAAGCCCTTCTGAAATGAGCTTGAGGTCGTAAACACTTATTGTGAACAAACAAAGTCCCATAGAATTCATCACACATCTCTTTTTCTCGTCTGAAATGAGTGCATTTACCACTTCTTCTGGCGAATATTTTTCAAAGTCCAGAAACCACGCATTATTATCCATGTGTGAATGTCGCTGTCCTGCTGCCTGCCCCAATATCAGTGCGTATCCTGTATGATACCCCGCCATTGCGTTTTTACCGAGCGTAAGAGCAAAATCTTTTCCACCATATATCTCCACAGCCTCCTCTGTTCCTTTCCTTAAATCTTTGTAAATCCCCTCTCCTTCTACAATTCTATCTATCGTTTCCAAATGGTTTTTCGTAGCTCCGAACTTTAAAGACACTGGTAGTTCAACCAAACCGCGCTCATAAGCTTCCGTCGCCCATGCTAATAAATTCCCGGTGGCTATTGCATCCAATCCGTATTCCTCAACTTTTTCTAACAACCTTAAAACTTCTTCCGCTTCCCCAATCCCCAACAATGGTCCTAAGGAGTATATTGGCTCATAGTCGTAAGCTATCTTTGGCGAATTTTTCTCCCGCTTCGCAACGTTTATACACCTTATTGGACAACCAGAGCATGTCTTTTTCTCTACCAAAAACTTCGCAAATGCATCTTCCGTTATCCCTTCTACATCAAATCTATTCGCCTGGAGGTTCTTAACAGGTAAACCGCTTACTTCATTCATCATTACGGTATTCTCCGAAGTCCCATAGCCCTCACTGTACTTCTTAATGTCTCCGTCATCTTTTATCCGCTTAAGTATTTCTCGATAATACGCGCTTTTTACCCCCATTCGATTGTTACCTGAGATTGTTATTGCCTTCAAACCTTTTGAGCCGAATAAAGCGCCCAAGCCCAATCTACCAAAGTGTCTATAAGTGTCCACGACAACACAAGCGAAAGGAATCTGTTTCTCTCCTGCCTCGCCAATATACAGTTTACTTTTTCCTTCCAATCGGTTTTCAACCTCAATGCAGGATAATCCCCAAAGCTCTTCTGCTTCTTTTATTTCTATACTTGTATCGTCTATTTGTAGATGAACAGGCGTTTCTGATGCTCCTTTGATAACGATTGCATCTAACCCTGCACTTGCCATTGCATAAGCGAGCTTGCCGCCTGCATGACTCTCGCCCAGCTCTCCAGTTAGAGGTGACTTGAAAGCTGCTGTCACCTTTGTTGCACAGGGGTAAATGCCGGTGAAGAAACCTTTTGAGAATATTATAGGCTGCTCAGCCCATAGTGCGTCTCTGTCTCTCAAGGTATCTTCATATTCGCTTAGCAGCTTAAACGCTACTCCTGCACCTCCAAAGTATCTCAAGAGGTCGTTTCTTTCTTTTATCTCCGCTTTTTCTTCGCTTAAATCTATATAAGCTACTTTTAGCTCGTCTAAAGCCATGCTATTTATACCTTCCTATAAGCCCTCAAATACCCCCTACAAAACCTGTCTCTTCCAATAACAGCTTCACATGCCCTTATCATCTCAATTATAGCCTCATCCAAAGGATTTAAAATCATGGAATCTGAGTATCTAAAAGCCAAAGCGAGAAAAGCCACCTCTACATTTGATGGACAAGGCAGACCATAAGAGATATTTGTTAATCCTGAGGTGGTTTTCACGCTCATACTTTTCAAAATCTCCAGTGTTTTCAACGTTGTCATTCCGTTCTTTTCGTTTATCGAGATTGGCATAACCAGAGGATCAAAATAAACATCCTCGATCCCTTTTTCCACACACCTTTCCAAAACCTTTTTGCATACCTTAGCCCGTTCTTCAGCAGTAGCAGGAATCCCTCGTTCATCCATACACAGTGCTATGCAACTCGCATTATAATCTTTTATTAGCTGAAGGAACTCTGAAAGCCTTTTTTCTTCTCCACTTATCGAATTAATCATCACTTCTCCCCTACATGCTGATAAAGCAGACTCAAGAATATCCACATCGGTAGTATCTATACATAGTTCGGCATCCGCATCGACAGCATCTACAATTTCTATAAGCCATAGCATATCAGATTTCTCTTCAGCAAATAAATCCAGGTAATCACATTTTTTCGCTTGTCTCTTCGCTAAATTGTGTATATATGCGTCATCCCTCCGCTTTATTGCTCTTTTTACTTCCCCTATCCTTGAATTTATCCTATCTCCTATTAAAATCATTTTCACTTCAAAACCCCAAATTCTTCATGAACTCCTCATTAAAAGAGGGATGTGATGCGAGGTCTATCCATTTTGACTCCATTGCTATAAGTTCAGTCTCTCTTTTTTTACCAAACAAAGCAAGATTTATCCCTTCTATCACTGCATCCTTTTTAAATATCACATCTTGTATTCCAATTGCAGAAAGACTCTCTGCACTTGCCTCGCCAAAAGAACCTGTAACGATTGTCTTTTTCCAATCTCCCAAATCCAATTCCTTTCCGAGTATTTTCATGCCTGTTGAAATTGCGGACTTTGCAAGCTGCACTTTTCTCACATCTTTCTGAGTTATGTAAAACCTGTCATGAATATGAAATGCTCTCGATTTCATCCTTCCACTTTTATCCATTATTCCGATTTCAAGCATTTCTGCAATCGAATCAATTATTCCAGAGCCGCATATCCCCTTCGCTTTCCCTTTCCCTTTCTTTCCTCCTTTTATCTTCACTTTCACCTCTCCTTCTTCATTTAACCGAACCCGCTCTATTGCACCATCCACCGCAGGCATTCCACATTTTATACCAACACCCTCAAATGCAGGACCTGCTGCGGTAGAAGTTGTTACTATCTTTTCTCTTGACCCCAATACAATCTCTCCATTCGTTCCCAGGTCTATTCCCATCTTCAATTCATCACTTTTATGTATCCCTGTTGACTGTATCATTGCAACTGTATCTCCTCCAACCCATCCGCTTATCAGCGGGAATAAGTACACCTCGCACCCTCCATTTGCATCTATTCCAACTTCACGAGAATTCATTTGCACAGCGCGCTTGAATTCCGGTTCATAAGGATATTCTCCTATTCCGGAAGGTGATATTCCAAGCACAATATGTTCCATGCAGGGATTTCCAGCTATTCCTATCTCTTCTACATTCTTTAAATGCATCCCTCCTATCAACTCATTCATCTTTTTTAAAAGCTTTGAGTGCATCCTGCCGAGCAAATTCGCATCTTTATTTATTGCTTCTATTCTCGACGCCACATCCCTCCCATATACTACCTGTGGATTTATAGCAACTTTGGAGGCTACTTTTTCCCCTGACTCATCGAAAAAAGCTGCTGTTACTGTGGTTGTCCCGATATCGAAAGCTATCTTTGTTGCTTCCGAGATGTTCTCACCTGCCTCTTTCTCTTCGCTTAAATTTACAATCACATCCTCACGTAATTCAAATTCACAGCCCCGCTTGTATTCTCCTCCTATCTCGAATAATCCCCAGCAACTGTTACACCTATCTCCTTTGCAATTCAAAAAGCCTGCTTTTATCGCTGCTTCTCTAAGCGTAACGCCCTCTTCCACATAAACACTTTCGCCATCCGGAAGGAAAGTTACTCTTATCATTTTATACTGAGAATTGCGAGAAGTCCATGAGCGGCACCCATTCCACGCTGCATCCTCATTTCCAGGTTTCGGAGCGCATATCCAAGCTGAGGTTCTACCACGTTCTCACGATAATTGCTATTGTCCATCCATATATCGCTCTCGACCATCTTATCGAGCTTCTCCATCTCCGGATTTTGAATTTCTGCATCGCAGTCTTCTTCTAAGTCCATCGTACACGCTACCAAAGAATTCCAATGTGCTGAAAAATCTTCAAAAAAACTGTTTAACTCCGAGAATCCCACCCTTGGATGATAATCAATAAGAAGATTCTCGAAGTTTGTGCGAACCCCGGGCTCGAAAAGGGAATTCACTGCCGAACGAACGGGCTTGCAATGTCTATTGTATTCAGCAGTATCTATATGTCTTCCAACGAAAGCCGACCTGTCAAATATCCTTTCTATTTTTAGCCTGCTACTTGCTTCTCTTACTAGCTTTAAAATATTCTCTGGTGTCATTAACCTAAGTGGAAAACTCTCTTCTCCGCTTCCAGGTAAATAAGAAATCCTGTAATCCATCCATTCCTCACCCCACAAATTCTGCCATTCATAAGAGTATGCACCCAACCAATCGCAGAGCACGAAGCAACCATCGCTACAATCCGCTATATCTCCTAAAAGAAGAATATTCTGCTCATCGTCATTATGAGATAACGTCCCGTAAGAAGTGAAATAAAAGTCATAATCTTCCTTTAAAGGCAGTCCGCTACTGAAATCCGCTACCTCAAACGACGTATTTTTCTTATCCTTATAAATCCTCCTCGCCTCTTCGATGAAATTCTCGTTTATATCGAAGCCCTTATAATCCATGTTATCAGAAAGGTTTGCAAGTAACTCATAGCCATCTCCATACCCGCATCCAATGTCAAAAACTTTTATCCTTCCCTTTTTCCTCTCTATCGCCTCTATGTATGGTCTTATAAAGGTTCTTATTATCTCATCTTCCCAGAAAGTGCGCACCCCATCGTATTTTCCTATGAGACCACTTCTTCTTTTATAATAACCACTGCTTATAGCTTTGTCATAAGCTCTTTTAATACCCATTTCAATCACCTTTCGCAACTTCCACAGCCTCAAATGCGTCCTTGCAATAAATTGCACCTATTTGCTCTGCATATTCCGCAGATACTGCAGCACCTCCTGCTAAAACCTTTACAGCCACGCCTTCTGCTCTCAATTTATCAACTACCTCACCCATCCTTCTCATCGTGGTTGTAAGCAAAGCAGAAAGACCGACAAATTTTGCCCTCTCTTCTTTTACCGTTTCCACTATTTTTTCCGCGGAAACGTTCGTACCAAGGTCTATAACGTTGAACCCTGCTCCTTTTAGTAAAAGAGCCACTATATTTTTGCCTATGTCGTGCAAATCCCCTTCTACAGTTGCTATTACAATTTTATCCATGCTTTCTCCAGTTGATGAAAGATAAGGCTCAAGAACTTTCATCCCTGCCGAAACTGCCTCCGCAGATGCCATCATATCTGGAATGAAAAACTCACCAGTCTCATACCGCTTACCCACTACCTCCATTGCTTCGTTGATGTAATCTATTATTTCCTTCGGCTTCACTCCCCCCTTCAATACTTCTTCTACAAGCTCCTCTACTCCTGGTTCTCCGATACTACCGCCTTCAAAGTCCTCGTCTTCCTTATTCCTCCTCCCTTTTACCACATTCTCTTTTATGCGCTCGATTGTCTCTTTGGAAATTTTAATCACCGCCTCATTTTATCCTTTCCAAAACATCAAATTCTTGAAATATCTCTTTCTTTACATCCTCTTGGATCTCATCTATCGGGGCGGAGAGCAATTCCTCCTTCCTCTCTCTTGCCTTTATCAATGTCTCATTCGCATCTCCATCAAAGGGATAGAATGGGATAACTTCGCCACCACGCAAATATTTGCGTGCATACCGAGTGAACATCTTGTGAGATGTGCTCATCACTTCTCTTATCTCTTTCAAGCTATCCTCAATCTCCTCCTCTATCCTTTGCTCCTTTAGAATAGACTTGATCATCCCAATATGGAGATCATCCAATATAGCCTGCTCAGGACTGAAAGTGTTAGTTCCTTCAAGTAATCCAAATGCATAATGGATGTATTGTGCACCACTGAGTGCGATAAATAGATGAGATAATAGCTTATTCACCGAAGCCTCTATCCCCGGGAACTTAGAATCTCCTACACCTGCAGTCGAGTAGCATGGTATCTCATAGAAACGAGCCATTTGAACGCCACCCATGTTATACAGGTTTGTTTCCGGCGCACCATACATATTATCCAGGTTATCCATCCTTACACGCAAAGGAACACTTCCATATAGCACCGGCGTGTGCTTACGCACCAACTGGGCAAGTGTTATTCCCGCCAAAATCTCTGCATTCAACTGTGCAAGCATTCCTGCTTCTTGTAGAGGAGCGGTGGAACCTCCTTGCGGCGAAGTTGATACCGATACAGGATACCCGCGCTTTGCTATCTCTATTAGGTTCTGTGTGGTATCTTCAACGAGCTGTAAAGGACTTTTCGTCACACACGTGATAAAAGAGATTAGTGGCTCTTTACTTCCACGACCTCCTGAAATAATCTCAGCCATCCTTATCACATCGTCTAACTTCTCTACATTCGTCAAACCCGCCATAACATGCTTCTTCATGTTGTTCAACGAGGCATAGAACTTGTTGATGTCTTTGTTATCCTCTGTAATCTCTTCATCCTGTATATTCACCGTGCGGATAAAGAAATCAACGTTCTGTAAGTGCTCACACAGGTGTGCTGCCTGACAAAGGTCTTGAACAGTTCCTCTCCTTCGATAAAAAACAGGAAAGCTCTTTTTAATACCGCTTTCCTCGCTTACAAAATCTTCCATATTTATATCCAAAATTATGTTTGACTCTGAGCCGGTGCCAAATCTCACCCGTGGCTCTTTACCGTCCAGAATTAAACTATCCTCTTTATCTCTTGCACTCAATTTTACCGCCGAAGGCGCCTTTTTCACACTTTCCTCTACAAGCCTTTCTGGAATACTTACTCGCCAATAACCATTATGCGAAGAGACCTCCGCTCCATTATCCTCGAATATCTCTGCCGCTTCCCTGTTATACGATATTATTCCTGGGTCGCTTAAAATGGAAAGGGAAGCCTCGTGTATCTTCTCTATCTGCTCTTTCTCCAATCTCTCATACGGCTTTACCAGAACTCCTTCTCTCATTTTTCCTATTCCACACTCTCCAAAAATTGTAGATATTCATCGCATATTCGCTCTGTCGCAAATCCTATCCAATCATCCGGGAGAAGCTCCCGTGGAAGATGAGGGTCAACAGAAATAATGCGGGAAAAAGAATCATTCAATTCAACACCTTTCAAGAATGCATAGCTTGGGTCTATGCTATCCCCTTCTGCCACTTTCTTTTTTAATTCTCCCAACTCAGGCTCGTAAATCGAGATAAATTTCTTGTATTTCCTCTCCAACCACTTAAGGTCCCATATTTTTGGTACTAAATCCTTTATATTCTTGTCACCTTCGTATTCAGCGGAAAAGAACTCCACATAATCTTCAATTCCGTATTCCTTTACCGTCTCTTTTATTTCTTCTCCCATGTCGTAAGGGGAGATCATAACAGAGGTATGAAGGGTTCCATAACCAAGAAAAAGAAGCTTCTTTCTCAAAACATCCCTGCTGTACCTGAATTTCTCAGGTATGTCAAAGGTTACGATATGCCACTGACCATCCCAGTTCCTCTCACGCATGAGCAGCTTATATTTTTTAAATATGATTGTATCCTTTCCGAGGTCAGTGAGGGAATAAAACGCCTTTTTATTACTCTTTCTGCTTTCTACAAATTCTTCTTTCTTTAATCTCGATAGAGAAGTCCTTACTGACGCTTCTGACTCTTTAAAGCTTCTAAGTACTCTTATTAGCTTTTCTACCGGTACTTCCCCCTCCCTTAACAAAAGACACAGGATCGCTTTTTCTACTGATACCATAATCAAATATTGTACAGGTTATATATAAATAAATTATCGCTCACTAACGTAATGTAATATATAATTTTATATTACTTTGTAGCGTACAAAGCATTAATGTGAAACAGATGTGACTGAGCGCACCTTCTGTTTTATTGACCCTTCTTTATCCCTTCTCTCGTCTATCTTCAAAGTTGTAACCACCCTTATAGCACCTTGCTCGAAAACCGATTCATGCACGGATTCGAACGCTTTTAAAATTACAGAGATATCCTCTGCTTCAAATATAGTGCCCATGGCGGTAAGTTCTGTTTTCAATCCCAATTTTTTCAGCTCATCCACTGCTTTTGCCACGTATTTACTCACACTTGGCGTTTTTGTTCCTATTGGAATGACGGTAATTTCGGCAATTATCATTTTATTTAAATATCCTGCAAGCACTATATTTAAATTTAAAGGAGATAACTTATACTATCACAGATACACCATAAAAGGGCATAAGGGGAAAAAGAGAAATGGCAAGAGTGAAGTTAAGTGGTGCGGAGATCGTAGTGGAGGAGCTGAAGACTGAAGGAGTGGAAGTAGCCTTTGGAATACCAGGTGGAGTTCTGTTAGACTTGTATGATGTGCTGTACAAGGAAGAGGCGATAAGACACATATTAATGAGGCATGAGCAATGTGCGGCGCACGCTGCTGACGGCTATGCACGTGTGTCAGGGAAAACAGGCGTTTGTATTGCCACTTCGGGTCCTGGCGCCACGAACCTCGTTACTGGACTGACGAATGCAAACATGGATTCTTCTCCTGTGGTGGCATTAACAGGACAGGTGCCGACCTCTGTAATAGGCACCAATGCATTCCAGGAAGCCAGCACCTTCACCATCACCATGCCCCTCACGAAACATAATTTCCTCGTAAAGAGAACGGAAGATTTACCTAAAGTCATCCATAATGCTTTTTATATTGCCAATACCGGAAGGAAAGGAGTTGTTTTGGTTGACCTGCCAAAGGACATTTTAGCAGGTGAG